>JAAFGW010000258.1 GCA_010365175.1 Sulfuriferula multivorans
GCCGTATGCGACCAGCCACGATAGCCTGGACCGGGATGATCCCATGCAGGAAGAAGTGCGCAATGTGGCGCGTGCGGTAGTAAAGACCGTGGTCGAGCTGCGTGCCGGCCGGCTCCAATCGGTGCAGCCAAGCCTGTCGCGTCCACGACCAAAGTAAGTTATTAATTACACCCTGAAAACCGTACCACAGCGCTCTGACGCTTCAATCACCACCGGATAGGCTTGACGCTCTATCCATTACCTACGAATTAGATTGCTGGAGAAAAACCATGAACGAATATCGCCACCATGTATCGGGCTTCTTTACCCATCGCGAAGAAGCCGAAACCGTGTTTTCCCAACTTGTCGAACGGGGGCTACCGCGCGAGCGGCTGCATATCTTCGAATCCGACCCGGCCGCGTCAGACACCGCACCCGAGGAAGGCAGCAATGCTGTGCTGAAGGACGTGCTGGTAGATGCCACCATCGGCACCGCAGTAGGTACCGGCGTCGGCGCGCTGGGGGTCGTGGCGCTGGCGGCGACGAGCGTGAGTCTGTTCATTGCCAGTCCATTGGTCGCCCCGCTGATATTGCTAGGATGGGGTGCCAGTATAGGTGGCCTGATCGGTGCCGCAGCCGGCGCCACCCCCGGTGCCGGAAACAAGGACGGCTGGTTGTCGGATCTGGTCGGCGATGCGATTGCCAGCGGACAGGTCGTGCTGGTCGCGGAGACCCTGACAGAGCAGGAAACAGTGATTGCACGCGAAGTCATCCAAGCCGCGGTTGGCGACCAGAAGGACAACAGCAGGGTGTGAACACCAACCATGCCGGCCAGTTCTGATTCCAATCAAGCCAGCGTGTCTGCGAACGCATGATTAACGTCACGGTGATGAATCTCATCTGCGCGAACTGCGATGATGAGGTCGTGTAAGCGTGCATCGGGCGCGAGTTTCCAGTAGTCGATGGCGATTCTGGGCGCTTCGACGTTGGAGCAAGTGCCGTTGTCCACCCTGGCCAGATACTCGGTATAGCTGTGGACAGCCTCTTCCTCCAGGTAACCCACGACACGGTGCGCAGTCTTGGGCGAAATCAGGTACAGCAGAAAGAAAAGATTAAAGAAGCCGCCCTGGGCAAGCAGAATCAGCAAGCGCTCAAGCCGGGTGGGCTGGGCAATATGCATAAAGACCATCAAGTGCATGCGTTCGTTCTCTGCTTCGTCCAGGAGGGTGCGAATCCAGCCGCGGTCGCCTTCGAGCTTGCGCAACGAATGTAAATGTTGCAGGGCACCACCCACCATGCCCGGCACAGCAGCAACCGTTTCCAGCACCACCGCACGATGACCATAGCGGCGGGCGAAAAAAGTGTCGGCAAAGAACCGCAAAAACTTGACTACAGCGTAGGCAATGCGGTCGCGAATATCCTTAGGCGCGTAATGATGTTCAATTGGTGTGGTCACCGGCATTTAATCCTCTTTCGATTTGTCCCCTATTCGATACCTTCATCTCCCACCATTGCACGAGCTGCCCAGTGCGCGGCTGAAGCGGCCTCAGGCCTGATGCCTATTAGTGCCTGCGGGTGCAACAAGACAAGTGCTATACCTCTACAGGCCAGCATGCACGATGCACCGGAAGCAGTTTCCATTCCGTTCGGTAGCGCACATGCCACCGGATTGCCTATGTGTGCTGGCGCACAGCACATGTCGCCACGTGCTGGCATCCTTTACCCATCAGGACAAGGAATTTTGGATGAACGAGATAATCATTCTAGGCATCGTGGGGAGCCTGCGCAAAGGCTCCTATAACCATTTGGCACTCAAGGCGGCACAGGAACTGGTGCCGGAAGGCGCGGTGCTCAACCTGGTCGAGCTCCATGACATTCCGGTTTACGATCAGGACACTGAAATGGCGATGCCTGCTGCCGTGCTTGAATTCAAGCGACGGATTCTGGAAGCCGATGCCATCTTGTTCGCCACACCGGAGTACAACTATTCTGTTTCCGGCATGCTGAAGAATGCCATCGACTGGGCATCCAGGCCCTATGGTGCAAGTGCCTGGACGGGCAAACCGGCGGCAATGATGGGCGCATCTACCGGCAACCTCGGATCAGCCCGCGCGCAATACCATCTGCGACAGATCCTGGTCACGCTGGAGATGCCAACGGTCAACCAACCGGAAATAATGATCTGCAATGCAGAGCAATGGTTTGACCCGGACGGCAGGCTGACCGATGCGCTGACCCGGGAGCAAATTCAGGCGCTTTTGGCTGCACTGGTGCGGATAGCGAGCACACGCCCGCCGGGAGAAAACAAAGCCGCTTGAGGTTCGACGTGCACTAAGCGGCCAGGATGAACGCGGTTCAGCAGCGCTACCTCCTTTTTGGCAAGGGTTCGGCCAAGCATGAACTATCTGGTGTCACACAGACTAAGGAAGGTGATAACCGTCGTGACCTGCTGTAAAGATACGCAGCATTTTTAATAAACAAGAGGTGATGATCATGATGCAGGGTGACTGGATGGGGGGCTGGGGAACCGGCTACATGGGCGGATGGGGCGGATTATGGATGGTGCTGATCGTGGTCCTGGTCATTGCCGGGATTATTGCGATCACGCGCAAAAAGTAGCGACGACGTTGACGTTTTTTATTGGCGCGGGCTTTCCCGCCCGCATAAACAATCTTCTCAATTGACAAGCATTTTCCAAACAAAATGAAACCCAATCCATTAGCGGGAAAGCTCGCCCAGCCAGCCATGCTGGTCAACGTGCCCAGACTCATCACGGCCTACTACAGCAACATGCCCGACCCTTCGGTGCCTGCGCAACGGGTCGCGTTTGGCACCTCGGGGCATCGCGGCTCCGCGTTCGACAACAGCTTTAACGAATGGCACGTGCTTGCCATCAGCCAGGCCATTTGTGATTACCGCACGCAGCAAGGAATCGATGGCCCGCTGTATCTGGGGATCGACACGCACGCACTTTCGGAACCGGCGTTGACCAGTGCGCTCGAAGTGCTGGCGGCCAACGGGGTGGAGGTCATGCTTGCGGACAAGGACGAATACACCCCTACCCCGGTGATTTCCCACGCCATCCTCACTTACAACCGCGGCCGTGTTGCCGGGCTGGCGGACGGCATTGTCATCACGCCTTCGCACAATCCACCCGACAGCGGCGGCTTCAAGTACAACCCGCCCAACGGCGGGCCCGCGGACAAGGACATCACGGGCTGGGTCGAGGCCCGCGCCAATGGCTTGCTGGAACACGATCTCCAGGGCGTAAAACGCATGACGCTCGAACAGGCCCGGCGCGCCGCGACCACGCACCGGCATGACTATCTCAATGCTTACGTCAATGATCTCGGCAGCGTGCTCGACATGGACGCGATTCGGGGTTCGGGCCTCAGCATGGGGGTGGATCCGCTGGGGGGTGCCGGCGTTAACTACTGGGAGCCAATTGCCGAGCGCTATGGGTTGAAACTCACGGTGGTGAACGAATCGGTCGATCCGACCTTCCGCTTCATGACGGTCGATTGGGACGGTCAGATTCGCATGGATCCCTCCTCGTCCTACGCCATGCAGAGCCTGATCGGTCTCAAGGATCGCTTCGATATCGCGTTCGCCTGCGATACCGACCATGACCGGCACGGGATTGTTACCAAGAACGGGGGCTTGCTGCCACCCAACCATTATCTTGCGGTCGCCATTGACTACCTGTTCCAACATCGACCGGGATGGCGCAAGGATGCGGCAGTGGGCAAGACGATCGTCAGCAGCCAGATGATCGATCGCGTCGCAGCCAGACTCGGCCGCACGCTGTACGAAGTGCCGGTGGGTTTCAAATGGTTTGTTGATGGCCTGCACGACGGCTCGCTCGGCTTTGGCGGGGAAGAGAGTGCAGGCGCTTCGTTTGTGCGGATGGATGGAAGCGTCTGGACGACGGACAAAGACGGGTTTATTCCGGCTTTGCTGTCGGCGGAGATCACCGCGCACACAGACCGCGACCCCGGCGAACGCTACCTCGAGTTGGCGCGCGAATTGGGTGAATCGGTTTACGACCGTGTCGAAGCGCCCGCGACCCCGGCGCAAAAACAAAGACTTGC
>JAAFGW010000259.1 GCA_010365175.1 Sulfuriferula multivorans
GGGGGAATATCATCCCACGTGACGTCGGCCGGAGCCGGCTCGTCTTCGACATGTAGCAGTGGCGTTGCATCGGCAACGGTGCGCTGACGCTGCAGCAACCAGAAACCCAAACCGCCTATCACCACCGCAATCGACAGAAACGCCAGATGCGGCGTCCCCGGAATAATACCCAACGCACCCAGAACGGCTGCGGCCACAAACAACGTCTGTGGACGGCCAAATATCTGGGTAGAAAACTCCTGCGACAAATCCTGTTCGCTCGACGCCCGGCTCACCACGATGCCCGCAGCCGTAGAAATGATCAGTGCCGGAATCTGCGTGACCAGACCATCGCCCACCGTCAGCAGTGCGTAGCGCCCAAGCGCCTCGGTCAGGCCCAGATCATGCTGGAACAACCCGACCAGAATTCCGCCAACCAGGTTCACGAACAGAATGATGATGCCGGCGATAGCATCCCCGCGGACAAACTTGGAAGCGCCGTCCATTGCGCCGTAGAAGTCGGCTTCGCGGCCAATATCACTGCGGCGCGTGCGTGCTTCGCTTTCATTGATAAAGCCCGCATTCAGATCGGCATCTACAGCAAGTTGCTTACCCGGCATCGAATCCAGAGTAAAGCGCGCCGCCACTTCAGCAATTCGACCCGCGCCTTTGGTGATCACGACAAAGTTGATGATGACCAGAATCAGAAACACCACAAAGCCAACAACGTAGTTGCCGCCAACCAGAAAATTACCGAAAGACTCGATTACCTTGCCCGCTGCATCCGGTCCGGTATGGCCTTGCATCAGGATGATGCGGGTAGAAGCCACGTTAAGCGACAGACGCAGCAATGTTGTCAGCAGCAGCACCGTGGGGAACACCGAAAAATCCAGCGGCCGCCTTGCATTCAGGCTCACCAGCATCACGATCATCGCCAGTGCAATGTTGAGCGTGAACAACACATCCAGCATGAAGGTCGGTAGCGGCAGCACCATCATCGCCAGAATCAGCAGCACCAGCAGCGGCACCGCCAGGCGGTTCACCGGCATGCCCAGCACCATCACACCCTGCGCACTCACCCGATCACCTCGTCAACCCGTTGCCCAACCCGTTGCTGACGACCCTGCATCTGCGCGCGCATTTCCGGGCTGACTTCAGATTCACGCGCTTCCGCCAGCACCTCCTGCCAGGTCATCGCATGGCGGCGCATATAGCGCCACCAGCGCCAACCCGCATCCAGCAAAGCGGCCACAGCCAGTGCCGCAGCCAGCGCCAACACCCCCTGCCCGATCCACGCAACAGTCGAATCCAACGCCATGTCGTTCGTGCCGCCGGCCAGCCGCTGCAAATCCGGCCAGCCACTCGTCAACGCCCAGCTCACTGCCGCGCCCACCAGCGCCAGCTTCAGCAAGACCATCCCGCCGTCAAACCAGAAATCGGCAGAAAACACGCGGCCAAGCGGTTTGAACGGATTTGCCCGCGTCAGATCGGCCTGAGCCGCCTGCGGCGCAAACACCCAGCCCGACAGCACCATTGGCGCCACCAATGCTGCGATAAAAATCGCCACCAGCACCGGCAACGTCGCCCATAAAACAGCGTGTACCGACTCAGTCAACACAGGGGATAAAGGGTGTGCGGCGTGAATAAGCGCCGATTCAATCAGGGTCTGCATCGCTTTGAACAGACGTGTAGCCGACCAGGTCAAAAAGCCCAGCGCCACCAGCAAAACCAGCCACGCCGACAATTCAGCAGAACGTGGCACATCACCCGCATTTCGCGCCTCGTGCAGGCGCTGCGGACTCGCTGGTTCAGTACGGGAAAGATCAGACGCCTCTGCCATGTTCGCCTCAATTATTGCGGCAGTCTAGCATGAAGCGCAGGTGGCATTTATGGGGTGGCGAAGCGCCCTGCTCGCAGCCAAGGCATTGCGGCATTCAATAATATGGGCATGCGTTCTGCCAACATTCAGATGGCTGAACGCATATGCGGGTTGCCAACCAAATGCTTGCCAAGCCAGCCTATCAAATACCTCGTCGAATAAGGTTCAGGTTGGAGATGAAACGCTCTGCTACGGCATTGTCGTAGGCCGTCTTCCTGCCATTCATGCTCGCCTGCATCCCGGTTTGTGCCAGTAACTGGCGCGTGCTGGATGACCCGCAGAAACGATAGATAAACCGCTGCTGCGGCTTTTCAGGTTTGGCCTGCACGCTTGGGAGAACGGCGGCGATCCTTCCTTACCGCTTCCATTCACACTTTTGTACCAATCCATTGGGTTATACTACTGCGCGAGATGCTCGGTTCGCACCGTCCTCAGACCGTACAAAATGAATCTATATATTGGAGGAGTGAAATGAAAACAATGCATTTGATGGCGGCGATGGTGTCCGCTTTGGCCCTTTCCACCTCAGCATCAGCAGGTTTTTTTGACTTGACCCTGGCGCCTTATGTGGGCGCGGGCATAGGCAAGTCGCAAGCCGACATTACCTGCCCGACTGCAACTTCGTGTGACGACAAGGACACGGGGTACAAGATTTATGGTGGGCTTGAAGTGAACGAGTTCATGTCGATGGAGTTTGGCTACGTTGATTTGGGCAAAACCACTTACAGCGGTGCGAAGACTGGCAAGCGCGATACGCGCGGTATGTCGGTGCAATTGGTGGGTACCTATGCGCTCAGCCCAAAATTCACTTTGCTGGGTAAAGGCGGGTTTGGCATTCTTCACACTGAAGTTGACGGCACTGTTGTCGCGAGCAATTCAGAAGCTGACACTGATCTTGAATGGTCACTGGGCGTGGGCGGGCAGTACAACTTCACCAAAAACGTGGGAATGCGCGTTGAATGGGAACGCTATTTCAATGTGGGTGATGCGACCACAACCGGTGAAGCCGACGTGGACCTGATCACGGCTGGCGTGATCTTCAAGTTCTGATTTGATTGCTTGAACAGGACTGCCTGAATACATCAGGGCAATAAAAAAGGGGGCTACAAGCCCCCTTTTGTTGGGCGATGATCCTGCTACCGCCCTGAACGGAGAGTGACCCGCTCAAGTCATTTCGTCGATCCACGCCATCTGGATGGCTTCTAGGATTTTTTCACCGGAATGCTCGGGCACATCGTCGAACTCGGGCAGTTCGGTCACCCAACGATGCAGGTCGGTGAACCGGATGGTGTGCGGGTCGACTTCGGGATGCGCTTCGGTGAGCTCGATTGCGATGTCGAGGGTATCTGTCCATTTCATATCAATGTCCTTCCTTGACCATGTTGATGGTGTATTTTGGAATTTCGATTACCAGGTCGGCATCAGTTACGCGTGCCTGGCACGACAAACGCGATTGCGGCTCCAGGCCCCAGGCTTTATCCAGCAGGTCATCTTCTTCTTCGGTCGATTCTTTAAGCGTATTGAAGCCTTCACGCACCACGATGTGGCAGGTGGTGCAGGCGCACGACTTTTCGCAGGCGTGCTCGATGGCAACGCCATTGGCAAGCAGGGTGTCGCAAATGGTTTCGCCGGACTTGGCTTCGATCACGGTGCCTTCAGGGCACAGTTCGACGTGGGGCAATACAATAATTTGGGGCATGGTGGTTTTAGCCTCGGTCAGGCCGCTTGGGATTGTTGACTTGGAAGAACGGAAAGAACACCGTCCCAGAATTGTAATCGCGCATTGACCGCATGTTCAGCTGCAGCTTCGGCCTCACGCCATTTGGTGGGATCGTCGTGGCACAGCGAGGCCAGCAAACGCAACGATAGCGGCGCATGAAAATCTTCGTCCAGATGGACGTGGCGGTTGAGATAGTAGTGAAAGCTCGGTGCCTGTGCTTCGGTTACCGTCATGCGGGCCAAAAAGGCCCGGAACATCGACGGGATTACATGCTCTCGCCCCAGCGCCAGCGCAGCAGCGACGGTGTGCGGCTTGCCACTGGCGAGAAAATCAAACGTGGTGCGGGTGAATTGGGCGGAGGGAGCGGGAATCAGATCAGCGTTCAGCGCTGCATCGATCCCCTGCTCTGCCACGCTGTGTACAAAGCGCGAAGGCGTGTCGGCATTGGCACCAATCTCG
>JAAFGW010000260.1 GCA_010365175.1 Sulfuriferula multivorans
AACCAAACGGCGGCCCCATTCGTTTGGAGAAAACGTGAGGTCAAGGGTGCGCAACTCAGAAATACAATCGTTAATTTACGCAATTAAACACTAGTGTCGTGAATCAGAAATAGGGGAACAAAATGAAACGGATGGATTTTTTCGCATAGCAAGGCGCGAGGAGGCGACATAGCGGGCTCTATGGCAACGATGCGCAACGCAGCCATGCGGAACCTGTGCCCAAGCCGTCAGGCTGTCGGGTAAAATACGCCGTTTCATGTTGCGATGTTTCTGATTCACGACACCAGGTTGATCGCCGGGTACAGATTTTGCTAAATGAACCGTATAGTGTTTGAGAACATTTTTCCCTGATCGCTTAAACCATGTATTCACTCGCCGAAAAGCTTGCTTCTGGAATTGCTCGTCTGTTGCCAACCGGCAAGCCGGCTGATGACCCGCTTGTCAGCCTCAAGGCAGCCACAAGCTGGTTCGAGGGGCTGCCCGCTGGTGATGTCTACAAGAGCCAGCAGGCCATCAATAACGAGCTTAAGCGATTCAACGATACCTCAACGGAGTTCACAAAAGACCGCCTGGCCATCTTCATGTTGCTGGATGTGAAGTCGCGAGACCTGCAGGACACGCTGGTTCGCCAGTATTTGCGCAATCCGCGCATGTCCCGACAGGTGGAAAGTCAGCTCTGGCACGCGGTATATGGCTTGCACTGGGAAATTGCACGGGGCTATCACACCTTCGTGTTGCATATAACGCACGAAATCGGAAAAACCCAACAGGATGCTTCGATTCCGCTTATTACCCTGCGTGCCATTCGCGCTTTTGGCCAGTTACTGAAATGGCGCGCCATTCGCTATTTATCCGCCAGCGAAAAACTCTGGTTCAGATTGCATAACCTGTACCGGATTGCCGAAGCCCACAATTTCCATGGGCAACTCCAACGCGCCTATCCTGACGAAACACCCGAATGCAGTTGCCAATCAGCCTACCTGCACACGTTGATGCTGGACCTGGCCAATTCCGGCACGCTTTACCCCAAGCAACTCGATCTGCTGGATCGCTGGCTATGCCTGTGGCATGACCAACTCAAACTCGACACCCAACTGGATGCTGAAATTCATACGTTTTCCATTGATATGTCAGCCGATCAGGGGCCACGCCGGGTTCGCAAACCCGACACAGAGAAACCCATTCGATATTGGTCCACGGCCGATCTCTTAACCGTGGTGCACGCCCTTCATCACGCGCTGAAAAAAGGCGGCACCCCCGCTCAACTTGGTTTGGGCGACAACGCCCGTACCGCCGAAAGCATCGAACTACTGGATTATCTCCAGCACCAATGGGCTTCACTCGAGGACCGCGAACAACGCCGGGCTCCGCGTGCAACCATCAAACGCCTGGTCGATGTTGCGCATGGCCTGAACGCTATTTTCGGTCAACTCAAGGAGACAGATTCGCCTCCCCGAGTGTCGCCCTATGGCACCGGTCTCAACTACCATGAAGAAAGTGATGTGCGGGTGTATGGCTTTATCACCGAACGCACACGTGAACGCGTTGAGCCTACGCAGACCCGTGCCGTACATGCCGCAATCAATGGCTCCGACATCGAACGTTGGGTAATACACGACGAAAGCGAGTGCGGCTTTGGTGCGGTTGTCGAATCAAGCGACAAGGATTGGCTGCGGGTGGGTGCTCTGATTGGCATCAAATCGCACGAGTCCGACATGTGGCAGCTTGGCATTGTGCGCCGCTTGTCGCGTATCAATAGCGATACCAGTTCGGTCGGGATTGAAACGTTGACCGAAACCCCTTCGCTGATATCTCTGCAAGATGCCGGCACGGCTGATTACACCGTCAAGGTCTCAGTCAACAACCCCCCCACCCTGCCAAATTCAGGCTTGATACTGACGGACAACAAAGGCAACCACACCCTTATTCTCGATCCTGTGCATTATTTGTCCGGCAAAGTATGTCAGGTCAATGGCGCAACCGACCTCAAACTCATTTTGTTGGGCAAGCCAATCGAGAGCAGCGAAGGCTGGATTCATGTAACGACCCAGCCTGTGGAAGGCTAAACAGACACTATCCGGCCCGCCCAGGCAGCGTAAACCACCATCCTGCCTGCCAATCTGGTTTAACTTTAGCTGTGTCTCTGGCACAATCGGCGAAAATCTGACACGCGTAGAACAAATGACGCATCCACAGATGCAGACGCGATTTCGCATTTATGCCCCGAAGGGGTACCACTCGACCCGGAGGACATGTGGCCCATACCAACAAGCCTAGTTTGCTGATCGTTGATGACGATCCGCTGATTTCCGATACGCTCACCTATGTATTGAGCAAGGATTTCGAAATCTCGGCCGCCGAGTCACGTGCCCAGGTTAAAAGCCTGCTGATGCAATTGGACGAGCCGCCCCAGTTAGCCTTGGTTGATCTGGGCCTACCGCCGCATCCGCATAAGCCCGATGAGGGCTTTGCTCTGATCGCAGACCTGCTGAGCATTTCCCCAAGCATCAAGATTCTGGTCCTTTCCGGCCAGAGCGACGAAGCCAACGCCCGTCACGCGCGGGCGCTGGGTGCTATCGATTTCGTGGCCAAACCCTGCGAGCCCGAGCGGCTCAAGTCGCTGCTCTTCAATGCGCTACTGGTTCAGGATGCAGAACGTAGCGCTGAAAAAGCGCCTACACCCGTCAAAGACTCCGGCATCGTGGGCGAAAGCCCGGCCATGGACAAACTGCGGGAGCAAATCAAGCAATATGCTGCCGCACCCTTCCCCGTCCTGATCGAAGGCGAATCGGGTAGCGGAAAAGAGCGGGTCGCATCCAGCCTGCACCAGTTGTCACCCCGAGCACCCAAACCCTATCTGGCACTGAACTGTGCGGCCATTTCGCCGACGCTGGTCGAACCCACCTTGTTCGGTTACGCCAAGGGTGCGTTCACCGGCGCGACCAGCGCCCGTGCCGGTTATTTCGAAGAAGCCGAAAACGGCACCCTGTTCCTCGATGAAATCGGTGAGCTGCCGCTGGAACTGCAAGCCAAATTGTTGCGGGTGCTGGAAAACGGCGAATACCAGCGCGTCGGCGAAACCCAGCCGCGCTTTTCCAATGCGCGCGTAGTCACCGCCACCAACCGCGACCTGCGCGCAGAAATCAAGGCCGGCCGCTTTCGTGCCGACCTCTATCATCGGCTGTCGGTATTCTCCATTGCGGTGCCGCCGCTGCGTGAAATGGGTCAGGACAAACTCACCCTGCTCAACCATTTCCGCGGCTTTTACGCCAACGAAGCCAAAACCCAGCCATTTAGTCTTGATGACCGCGCGCAGCAAATGTGGGCGGACTACCACTTCCCGGGCAACGTGCGTGAATTGCGCAACATCGCCATTCGCCTGACCACCAAATACCCTGGCAAGGCAGTTAACGCCCAGCAGCTGGAAGACGAACTCGATACCGATCAGGCCTATCCGCAAGAAATCCCGCTTGCCAATGATGGCAAGTTGCTGATCGAGCTGGCGCGCAAGCAACTGCAAACGGTCGCCAATTTCAACCTCGACGTCACCTTGCGTCAGTGGGAAAAGGCCTATGTGGAAGCGGCCCTCAACATGACCCACGGCAATCTGTCGCAGGCCGCAAAGATGCTCGGCATCAACCGCACCACGCTTTATAGTCGGATGCAGACCTACGGCACCGAAGACTAAGCCCAAGTGTCGTGAATCAGAAATATCGCAACATGAAACGGCGTCTTTTACCCGACAGCCTGACGGCTTGGGCACACGTTCCGCATGGCGGCGTTGCGCGTCATTGCCATAGAGCCCGCTATGTCGCCTCCTCGCGCCTTGCCCTGCGGAACGTGGTGGTTGCCGACTTGTCGGCTTTAGTGCGTGGTTATTGCCGCTTCAGCGGCTTTACAACCACGGCCTCCCCCTTGCGGGGACAACCACGGCCTGCCCTTTATGCCCTTCAGGGTGCTTGCGGGCGCAAAAATCCATCCGTTTCTTATGTTCCCCTATTT
>JAAFGW010000261.1 GCA_010365175.1 Sulfuriferula multivorans
TTCAGCGTTGGCACCCTCGGCACGATTGTCCTTTTGACGCGGTTCGGCCTGACGTGCGGCTTGTGGGCGAGCGTCGCTACGACCTTCTCCGCGACCCTCTCCACGGCCTTCACCGTTACGACCTTCGCCACGACCACGACGCTGTCCCGGTTTGCGATCGCGGTTTTCGTTGGGTCGCTCGCGACGAGCCGGTGCGGGGGGAGCCGCTGGTGTTGCTGCGGTTGCCGAGGCGTCGTCGGTGCGGCTCTTGAACCAGCCAAAAATGCGACCGAACAGACCAGCTTCGGCTTGGGGTGCGATCGGTACAAGCGGGCGCGCTGACGGAGCGGGTTGAGCGGGTGCAATCGATTTGACGGCAGCTTCTTGACGTACAGGGAGGGCCGCAGGTTCTGCTTGATAGCCAGAGTCGGCTTCTGGCAGGGCCACCATCTTGTAGCTTGGCTCGGCCCCGTCGCGAAGATTGAGTTCGTCGTGACGCAGCCGCGTAATCGTGTAGTGCGGGGTTTCCATGTGGATGTTGGGGATCAACACCACATTGACCTTAAGGCGCGTCTCGATGGTGTGGATATCCACGCGCTTTTCGTTGAGCAGGAAGGTAGCGACATCAACCGGCAACTGCACGTGCACGGCACCTGTGTTTTCCTTCATCGCTTCTTCACCCAGGATGCGCAGAATGTGAAGCGCTGACGACTCGCTACCGCGAATGTGACCGGTGCCGTGGCAACGCGGGCAGGGCGTGTAGCTGGTTTCGCCGAGTGAAGGCTGCAGCCGCTGACGCGACATTTCGAGCAGGCCAAAGCGCGAGATCTTGCCGGTCTGCACGCGGGCGCGGTCGTGATGCAGCGCATCGCGCAGGCGATTTTCCACTTCGCGCTGGTTCTTGGGGTTTTCCATGTCGATGTAATCGATCACGATCAAGCCGCCCAAGTCGCGCAGGCGCATCTGACGCGCAATTTCGTCGGACGCTTCGAGGTTGGTGTTGTAGGCAGTTTGCTCGACGTCGCTGCCTTTGGTGGCGCGCGCCGAGTTGACGTCCACCGACACCAGCGCTTCGGTGTGGTCGATCACGATCGCACCGCCGGAAGGCAGGTTGACCTGGCGTGAATACGCCGACTCGATCTGGTGTTCGATCTGGAAACGCGAGAACAGCGGTACGTCGTCGTGGTAGAGCTTGACCTTGCTGACGTTGTCCGGCATCACGTGCGCCATGAACTGCTGCGCCTGTTCGAAGATGTCGTTGGTGTCGATCAGGATTTCGCCGATATCCGCAGAGAAGTAATCGCGGATGGCACGAATCACCAAACTGCCTTCCTGATAAATCAGGAAGGTGCCAGTTTGTGAAGTCGAGGCGCCGTCAATGGCTTTCCACAGGCTAAGCAGGTAGTTCAAGTCCCACTGGAATTCCTCGGCAGTACGGCCGATGCCGGCGGTGCGGGCAATCAGGCTCATGCCTTCGGGGATTTCAAGCTGCGCCAGGGTGTCGCGCAGCTCGTTGCGGTCTTCGCCTTCGATGCGGCGCGATACGCCACCGCCGCGTGGATTGGTCGGCATCAGCACGACGTAGCGGCCGGCTAGCGAGACGTAGGTGGTAAGGGCTGCACCCTTGTTGCCACGCTCGTCTTTTTCGACCTGGACCAGCAGTTCCTGGCCTTCTTTCAATGCATCTTGCGGACGACCGTTGCCGGGCAGGCTGGCACGGGAAATTTCCTTGAATGGCAGAAAGCCGTGACGCTCGCAGCCATAATCGACAAATGCGGCTTCAAGACTGGGCTCGACTCGGGTAACGATACCCTTGTAGACATTGCCTTTGCGTTGTTCTTTGCTGGCGGACTCGATGTCAAGGTCGACCAGCTTTTGGCCGTCGACGATGGCAACCCGGAGTTCTTCCGCCTGGGTTGCGTTGAAAAGCATGCGCTTCATGTTTTACTCCCGCGCGCAGGCATACGGGACAGGCCAAACTGCTGCTTTACAGCGAGCAGTTCATGCGATCACGGATTGTGTTGGGTGAATTGGCATGGATTAAGTGTCCTGTTCCTGGAGAGTGTCACCGGCTGGCAGTCCTGCCGGACTTAAAAAATCGTAGCGAAAATTCGGCTGGGCGAGGGCAGATTTTGACGCTTTTGCAGGTCAATAGTCGTTCTATTGACCAAAAAAGTGGCGAAATATGAACCGCTCAGGCGGATTTGTAGCCGATTTCCTTTAAGTCCGACAGGCTGCCAGGCCGGGGCCGTCTTTCCGATTCCCGCTGGGTTTAGCCGAGCGTGAATACTGATTTCGTATGCTTGTTGTCGCGTCATTGATAACATCGCTGCTTTACCGACTAACGCGGGGCGGGTGGTTTCAACTGTCGGCACCAGCATAATTGTCTGCTGTGCTGCAGGAATCCAGACGGGCCGAGTAGGCGGTGGCCGGTGAGCGTTGTAACCGGCTTGGTGTCCAAAATGGACAGGCAATAACAGCCTGAACCGAAGATAGTGTATATGAAAAAGAATGACTTAGAGAAAGATTCGGTCCGGCGGGTGAAGATAGACGACAGCGCGGATGGTCAGCGCCTGGACAACTTCCTGATGGCGCGTCTGAAAGGGGTGCCCAAAAGCCGAATTTATAAGCTGGTGCGTGGAGGTGAGGTGCGAGTTAATGGGGGGCGAATCGAGGTCAGTTATCGGCTGCAATTGGGCGATGAAGTGCGCATTCCGCCCGTGCGCACGGCCGCGCCAGTCATCACCCCGGCAACCCATTTGCCGCAGGGTGGCATTCGGCTGGTGCCCCATATTGTGTATCGCGATGATGCCCTGATCGTTCTCAATAAGCCTTCCGGCATGGCGGTCCACGGCGGCAGCGGCATTTCGCGCGGGGTCATCGAGCAAATGCGGCTCGAACTGCCGGAATGTCGTTACATGGAACTGGTGCACCGGCTCGACCGTGAAACCTCGGGCGTGCTGATGATTGCGTTGAAACGCCGCGCGCTGGTCGGGCTGCACGAAGCCATGCGCGCGGGCATGATAGAAAAGCGCTACCAGACGCTGGTGGCCGGAAACTGGCCGAACCCCATGCAACACGTGAAGCTGATGCTGCACAAACGCGTGGATGCCAATGGTGAAAAGCGTGTGTCTGTGCGCGAAGATGGTCAGACCGCGCACACCATTTTCCGTCGCCTACACAGTTTTCCTGATTTCACTTTGCTGGAAGCGGAACTGAAAACCGGGCGCACCCATCAGATTCGCGTCCACACCTCGCATTTGGGCTTTCCGATTGCCGGGGACGATAAATATGGCGATTTCGAACTCAACAAACGGCTAGTCAAGCAGGGGTTGAAGCGCATGTTTCTGCATGCGGTCAAGCTGGTGTTCGATCACCCGATCTCGGGGGAGAAAATGCTGATCGAAGCACCCCTTCCCGCTGACCTTGCCACTTTTCTTGATACCTTAACTAAACCTGCGTCATGACAACTCACCCCAGACAATTTGACCTGCTGATCTTCGACTGGGACGGCACCCTGATGGATTCCGCCGGGGTCATCGTCGACTCGATCCAGCGTGCCTGTGAAGATATCGGCCAGCCTACGCCGAGTGACCGCGCCTCGCGCCAGATCATCGGGTTGGGCCTGGTTCAGGCCTTGCAAACCCTGCTGCCTGAGTTACCGGATGCTGATTACCCGCTTCTGGTTGAACGTTACCGCCACCATTATCTGGGGCGGGACGCCGATCTTCCCCTTTTCGAAGGCGTGGCAAGCGGCATTGAACAATTGCATGGCAGCGGCTTCACACTGGCCGTGGCAACGGGCAAGAGCCAGCATGGCCTCATCCGTGCGATCGAGGCCAGCAAGTTGGGGCCCTGGTTTTCCGCCACACGCTGCGCCGACCAGACGCATTCCAAGCCGCATCCGGCCATGGTGCTCGAACTGATAGCCGAACTTGATGCCGATCCGGCACGAACGCTTGTGATCGGCGACACCAGCCATG
>JAAFGW010000262.1 GCA_010365175.1 Sulfuriferula multivorans
TGATGATCGCAATGACTGCCTCAGCCTTGATGACCAGGCCCAGATCGATCATTTCCGACCCCATGACCATGGGCTTGTTGTTGGCAGGAACCGGAACCGGAACCAGATGATTGGCTTCTTCGCGGAAGAATACAGCCGCCACAACACCCGCAAACAGGAACTTCATGCCCCCGTGCGAATTCGACGGACGCAAGGTATCGGGTTGGTACACAAACACCGGGCTGCCGCTCGAGCCCGGGTAAACCGCTGCATCAATCAGAAACTCGGGGCGCCCCTCGAAGTTCAACATGATCGGTGTGGCCGTAGTACCGCGTCGCATGATCGGCATCAGGTTGACCTGATCCCAGACCCCGCTGGGATAGCCAATAAACAGCACCTCCTCGAGCGCATCCAGCGCACGCAATGCGGCGGCGTCAGGGACCATGTGACTATCAATCGCATGGTAGTAAAGTTCGACGCCCTGATCGCGTGCCGCCTGCTCCAGCGGACGCAGCGGAATAATCGCGATATCCACTTCCGGATCCGGATGCAAAAACCAGGCATGGGTAAAGTCGTTGATGTTGATCTGGAAACGCGCACCCAAGACCGGCTGGCCGTTTTTCTTCTGGGTAAACACCAAGCCGCCGCTGCGTACATCTTCGACCAGATGGCGGTTGGTGACTACAAAGGTATGCGTGCCGCTGCTGGTGGTATGGCTGAACACAAAAGCGGTGCCGGAGCCCTCGCTTCCGTCTTCCAGCACCGTGTCCACCCGAATGGTGTTGAACAGCAGCTTCTTGGTGATGGAGTTGATTTCCATGGCGTAACTCCGATCAGACTGCAGCCGGTTTGGACTTTACCGGGCAGAACAAGTCTTCCTTGGCGTCATCGCCGAGGCGCTCATAAATCGCGGTAATCGCCAACCCTTCGGTCGAGAAGATGTTTTCCTGGCCAATCAGCTCAAACAGGCTCGTGTTGCGCATGACATCCAGCACTTGTTTCTTCAGACCCGAAAACACCAGGGTAATGCCCGCCGACTTCAGTCGATCAATCAAGTGGTGCACCACCTCTTCGCCGGACGCATCCAACTGGTTGATGGCATCGCCCACGATCAGTACGTATTTGGCATTGGGCCGCTCGGCCAAGCCTTCCAGCACCGCATCTTCAAAGTAGGACACATTGGCAAAATAGAGCGAGCCGTCATAACGCAAGGCCATGATGTGCTCACTGGTTGGCATGTCCGGATTGACCTTGATGTCACGCAGCGTGCCGTCGGTGTAACGACCCAACAGCGCCACGCGCGGCTTCATGGTGCGCAACAGGAACAACACGATGGCCAGCCCCGCGCCAATCAGAATGCCGTTGTCCAGATGCGGTGCAAACAGGAGGGTGGCAAGGAACGTCACGATGGCAGCGGCGCCGTCGTGTTTGTGGGTATGCCAGGCGTGCTTGACGCCTTCGATGTTAACCAGCCCGCCCACTGCCATGATGATGATGGCAGCCAGCACGGCCTGCGGCAGGTGATACAGCATGGGGGTCAGGAATAACAGGGTGACCAGCACAATCACCGAAGTAAACACCGACGACAAGCCAGAAGTTGCGCCCATGTTCGCATTCACTGCCGTACGCGAGAACGAACCCGAAGATGGGTAAGCCTGAGAGAAGCTGCCCACGATGTTGGCCAGCCCCTGGCCGATGAGTTCCTGATTCGGATCCAGGCGCTGCTTGGTCTTGGAGGCCACGGCCTTGGCAATCGAAATGGCTTCCATGAAACCGACCAGCGAAATCACCAACGCGGCTGACAGCAACGCGCCCAATTTATCCATGTCGAACCTAGGCGCAGTGATCGGCGGCAAGCCTTCCGGCACGGTCCCAACCACTTCACCTCCGCCGATCAGTTTGAAATCGCCGTCCCGGGTAATCTTGCGAATCCGGTAATGCGTTTTGTCCAACTTAATGCCTTCAGGCACCTTGCCAACCGGGTAAATGGCAACCGTCTTGTCTGCTTCATCAACCTGCCGCACGACCAAAATCCGGCGCATGGTCTTGCGGATTTCACTCGATGTCTTGTCTGCTTCATTTAGCGCAAGGTTAGCCAAAGCAACTTCCGCTTCAAGTTTGACCGCATCAATGCTGTCATGCCCAGTAGACTTGACTGCGGCATTGAGCGCTTCATTTTTAGTGGCGATTTCATAGTTCAGCCGATCCACCTCGGCGACGGCCACCACCACTTTATCAACCTGAGCGCGCAATTCAGCATCAGCCACATGAGCGGCCACACCCTTCGAGTTTTGCTCAAACCCGACCGCCCACGAAATCACTGTCGATAACACCACCGCAATCAACACCCCCGGCATCTTGGGGGCGTATTTCCTCAAGCCCAATATCAGCGCCATTGCGCCCACGCCCATGACCAGAGTCGGCCAGTGCGCATCGCCCACCTGCCTGATCACACCAATGATGTCGTTGATGAACGATTCGCTGCGCGTCATCGGCACGCCCAGAATTTTGGACAACTGCGACAAGGCGATGATGATCGCTGCCGCGTTGGTGAAACCGACAATGACCGGATGCGACAGGAAGTTAACGATGACGCCCAGCTTGAACGCACCCAGCGCCAGCTGAATCAAACCCACCAGCAAGGTCAGCATGATTGCCAGTGCGATGAAGTCTTCGCTACCAGGAGGCGCCAGCGTGGCCAGTGCCGATGCCGTCAGCAGGGATACCACCGCCACCGGGCCGGTGGCCAGCTGATTGGACGAACCAAACATGGCCCCAATTGCCACCGGCAGGAACGCGGCATACAGGCCGTAATACGCAGGCAAGCCAGCCAGCTGTGCGTACGCCATCGATTGCGGAATCAAAACCAGCGCAACGGTCAGCCCGGCCAGAAAATTGATCTTGACCGAGTCCGAAGTGATCGGAAACCAGCTTAAAAAGGGCAGAAAACGGGCGAATCGATTCAGCAGAGATTGCATGGCGGCAAGTCGATCAAATCCCGCGCTGACAACGCGGAACGGGTTATATGGATAACTTGCTATTATATCAGCAAACCCTAATCACCTTATCCGACCCCCAAGGCATGTTTTCCAACCCCTCCGGCATCACGCGCGCCCTGCAATCCTTCCGTATTGAGAACCAGGCGCTGTGCTACAGCAATTTCATTCCAAAACTCTACAACTGGTGCCTCAAGCTGGGATTTACCCGCGACAGCATCATGCCCTCGCGCGCCTTTTGCTCGGATGAAAGCCAGGGTGTGCCCATCATCCTGCTCGCCAAGCATTTTGGCGTATTCCCGTTCAATCACGGTCGCGTAGGCGGCATCGTATCGGTCGATCGCCACGGCCCGCACGCGGACCACGGCAAGGACCTGATGCTGCTGCAATCGAGCCATGTCGGCCATGATCCGGTAACGGGAGAGTTTGGCGTCTATCGGCGCATACATACCGAGAACGCCGACAACAGCTGCAGTTGCGGCAAAATCGGCAACATCCTCGAGTGGTATCGCACCGAATATCGCTATGCGCGGGAAAACGTTCGACTGACCCGTTTCGATGGCCAACCTGTGGTGCTGGTAGATAATCTGTTACTCAATACCGAACGCAAGCAGGGGCTGTTTCTCAATCTTGAGCGGCTGGTTCAACACGATGCAACGGGTAAGTTTTACACCCTCAACACGCTCAGCACCGCCTATGCCTTACCCGCGTCTGATGCGCTGATCGAACGTCTCGGTGAAATGTCATGGCCTGAACACGGCAGTATCGAAATAGGGGGCCGGCTGGCGCCCGAGGATTTCTACTTCAAGCACATTTTCGCCAACCACGATCCCTTCCAGGATCAGCTAGAGCGCAACATGCTCGCACCCATGCCTTGGATCGTCAGCGCTAAACATCCCTTGCTTACCGCGGCCTGCGTCAACACCCAGGCCGAGTTCGATCGCACTTATCGCAGCCTGGCCCACAAT
>JAAFGW010000263.1 GCA_010365175.1 Sulfuriferula multivorans
ATCCTAGAAACCGCAGTTGGACGCGCCCGATGGTGCGTTTGGGCGGGTGCATGCCGCGAAGCGACGAGGCGGCTGGCCGGGGCCAGCAACGAGGAGCGAGAGCGGAGTCGTTGCCGCTTTAGCGGCTTTACGAATCCGGCCTACCCCTTGCGGGTACAAAGGCAGGCGCACGACCAGACGTATCAGCGGGTGCGTAGCGCTCTCACCCAAATGGGGAAGGCTATCGAAGGCAAGAAAGTCAATATTCATGCGGCATTCCTTGAGTTTAAAAGCGGTCAACTGCGGTTTTTAGGATATTGCTTTTGCTCTCGCAATAAATTTCGCCATTTTGTTCGGATCTTTGATGCCCTTGGCGGCTACTTCCGCCCCATCGAGAAACATCGCTGCTTCAACGCCCGAGGACACATCCACCGCCCATGGGCGGACGCGCTGTACGGCTTCGGCAACGTTATCCGGCGTGAGCCCGCCCGATAACACCAGCGGCTTGGTTAAATTCGCCGGAATCAGGCTCCAGTCGAAGCGCTCCCCAGTACCACCCGGTACCCCAGCGACATACGCATCAAGCAGCAGACCGCGTGCAGCATCAAAGTCAGCCACGTATTTTAGCAAATCCGTGTCCTGATTGACGCGCACCGCTTTGATGTAGGGTCGGCCGAAGCGCGCGCAATCAGTTGGCGTTTCGTCACCATGGAATTGCAACAAGTCGAGCGGCACAGCCTGCAACACGGACTCAATGTAAGCAGGCTCAGCATTCACGAACAAGCCCACCGACTGCACGAAGGGCGGCAGTGCGCGCACCAGCGCTGTTGCCGCCTCGATCGTCACATGGCGCGGGCTGCGTTCGTAGAACACAAATCCCAGCGCATCCGCCCCGGCATTGCAGGCAGCGTGCACATCCTGCAATCGGGTAATCCCGCAGATTTTTACGCGAACAGCCATCGGTCTGAGGTTTCCGGCAAGGCAAAGTGCGCAGGATACCGGATGTGTGTCAAATACAGGCCGGCGGGATCGAAGGTAGGGGCAGCAAGTGAGCGATCCCGGCTTTCCAGAACCGCCTGCGCCCATTCGGGTGACCGCGCGCCCGCGCCAACCTGGATCAGACAGCCCATGAGGTTGCGGACCATGTGGTGCAAGAAACCGTCGGCCAGAAAATCGCACAGCAAGTAATCGCCGCGGCGCTCGATCTTGATCAGTTTCAGGTCCTTTATCGGTGATTTGGACTGGCAAGCGGCGGCGCGAAAGGCTGAAAAATCATGCAGCCCGATTAACCGGGCTGCGGCAGCATTCATCGCGTCAACATCCAGCGGGCGGTGATACCAGCCGATCAACCCGTGATTAAGGCCGGGTCGCACTGCATGATTGAGCAACACATAGCGATAGCCGCGTTGATTGGCAGAAAATCGCGCATGGAATGCATTGTCGAGCGCACGCGCCCACAGCACGGTTACCCCCGGTGGAAGGTGGCTGTTAACGCCACGCACCCACGCAGTCAGCGGACGATCGACAGCCGTCTCAAAGTGCACTACCTGAAGCGCCGCATGGACACCCGTGTCGGTACGACCCGCTGCGATAATGCGGATGGCACCACCCGCGATCGCAGCTACTGCGGTTTCGAGCACATCCTGCACGCCACACCCCTGCAGTTGGGACTGCCAACCGCAAAATCCCATCCCGCAATACTCCAGACCCAACACTATTCTCATATCCAGGGCACCTCTAAAAACCCAGATTTCATCCCAACTGCGGCGTTACGGAAAAATTTTCTTGCTTACATATCAAACATATGCGGCGCTGCGAAATTTTTCCCGCGCCTTGCATTTGGGCGAACTCTACATTTTTAGAGGTGCCCCTCATTCAGTTTCATGCCAGCACGAACCACACCCCAAACAGGCCTGCCAGTATGGCGGCGCTGTCCCAGGCTTGCCAGCGTTCAATGTGTAAAACATAGACAGTGGGCTCGGATTCATCCGCTATGGGCACTCGCAGCGCATCCAGCCAGCGAACCGGTTTGGGAGCGTGTTCGACATAGTCCAGAGTCAACCCCAAACGCACAGCAAAGGCACGACGATCGAAACCCAGCCACGCAAGGGGGGTCGCCAGGACATATAAACCGAATATCAATCGAGGGCGGGCGGTATAAGCCAGCAACACCGCCAGTCCTGCCAGCAGAAGGACCAAACGCGCCACGCGCCACGCGCCTTGCTCTACGCCTTCCAGGCTGGGACTGGCCCACCCCAGTTGCGGCCACAGCATTGAGCCCGGCATGCTGTAGGCGTAGGTGAGCAGCAACACTGCCATTAACCAGCGGGTACGACGGAGCAGGCGCCATCCTTCAGACCGGACTGGATAAAACAGAAAGGCCGTCGCAGTGGCGACGGCCAGAAATGCAAATTGAGGCAAGGCAGCGCGTTCGACAGCGACTGCCCACCCGCACCACAACAGGATGCGGGCGGCCGGATGGGGGGGATTAGCCAAGCGAATTCAACATGCCCTTTGCATCGGATTTCTGCTTGTCGCTGCCTTCAGACAGCACCTCGGTGAGGATTTCACGCGCGCCCTCTTTGTCACCCATTTCCACGTATGCGCGTGCGAGGTCAAGCTTGGTGCCAACTTCATCGAGTTCGAGGTCATTGCCACCCGCATCGCCCAGATCAAGGTCGAGGCCGCTGAAATCGAATTTGCTATCAGGACCATTATCTTCTTCCAGACCCAGATCCAGATCCAGCGAGTCATCCGACGACGTCGGCAAACTCAAGTCCGGCAAATCAAAATCAAGACCTTGCGTATCCATCTCCACGTAACCCGCTTCGGGGGTGGCAGATGAACCCTCTGGGGAATCGAAGTTCAGAACCTGCCCTGCAGACTCAAATTCCATGACCGCAGTGGGTACATCAGATTCAGGTTCGACTTCAGTCAAATCGACTGCCGGGGAATCATCAAAGTCCTCAGCTACGGTCTCATCTTCAAACCCTACGGCCCCTCCCGCAATGGCTGCAGTCGCTGCAACTGTAGCGACTTCAGCATCGGGGGTATTGGCTGATTGCACGCCGCCATAAAGCGGGTTGGACGGATCAATGCTGCGTCCCATTTCACAGGCTTTATCCCACAGTGGGCTAGACTTGCTGCCAAGCGCTGCGTAAAGCTCACCTGCGACTGACTCAAATGCAGCCGTGTTGTGTCTGGCCGCATAGATTTCCAGAAGTTTGGAACGAATCTCATGACGGTCAGGATTTTTGCTGATGGCTTCCTTGAGGATTTCCTCAGCCTGCACATCGCGACCATAGGCCATGTAGACTTCAGCTTCGGCAATGGGATCAACATCATGCGTATCGATCGTACCCAGGCCCGCCTGGCTGAAATCGGTCAGGAAGGACGTGTCCCCCGTGTTGACGCTGCCACCCGAAGCGGCACCAATCACGGAGTTCGGGCGAACATCGCCGCCAGTCATGATGCTGTCTTCCATCACGGAACCACCCGTTTTACGGCGGCGCCCACCGCCTGCCATCATCCACCACAGCACCCCGCCCAAGCCCAGGGCAGCAAGACCACCACCCCAATACATCGGGTTGGCTAGCAATGGTGCAAACCAGTTTTCAGTCGCTTCAGGCGCAGCTGCAGGAGGCTTGACAACAGGAACAACGGGGACAGGCTTCTCTTGACTGGGTGCCGGCACGGGAGCCGGTGCTGCCGCTTCAGGCGCAGGGGCAGCGGTCTGTGCTTTTTCTTTCATCTCAACCAGCTGTTGCATATCCTGAATCTGCTTTTCAAGCGTAGCGACTCGCTGACCCGATTCTTTCAATGCTTTTTCGCGTGCGGTTGCATCCTCTTCCTGGGCGCGCAGTTTGTCCTGTAAAGCTCGCGCTTCGTCTGCCTTGGCTGCTGTTGCGGCAGCGGTTGGAGGCGTGGCTTTGGACAGTTTCAACACGTCCTTCTGACT
>JAAFGW010000264.1 GCA_010365175.1 Sulfuriferula multivorans
GCAAAACGGACTGCAACGCTTGAAGCCTGCGCTGAATCGGCAACACCCGCAAGGCGTATTGATCGAATTGGGCGGCAACGATGCCCTGCGTGGCACGCCTCCCAAGGTGATCCGCCAGAACCTGGTTACGTTGATCCGCCAGGCCAAGGCAGCGGGCGCCTGGGTGGCTTTGCTGGAAGCGCCGGTGCTGCCCAACTACGGCAAGCCGTATGCCGACGCGGTGGCGAAGCTGTATGTGGAGGTGGCGCGCGATGAGAAGATTATTCGCGTGCCATGTTTTGTCTGTGGCGTGGGTATTTCTGCGGGCATGATGCAGGCTGATGGCATTCATCCCAACGAAAAGGCGCAAGCCAGGATGCTCGACGCGGTGTGGCCGCATATTCAGCCCAAACTGAAATGTCCGGCTAGCAAGCCATGAACGCGGTGCATTGCCCATGCGGGTCGGGGCGGTCAGTGGAAGCATGCTGCGGACGTTTTATTTCCGGTGAACCCGCGCCGGATGCCGAAAGCCTGATGCGCTCGCGCTACTGTGCTTTTGTCTTGGGACAGGAAGATTATTTGCAGGCGACTTGGCACCCTGACACCCGACCTGCCGACCTCGGACTGGATGCCACGCCTGCGCCACAATGGCTGGGCCTGAAGATCCAATCGCATACCCCGCTGGACGACAATCACGCCAGGGTGGAATTCATCGCGCGATACAAGCTCAACGGCCGTGCGTTCAAGCTGCATGAAACCAGCCGCTTCGAGCGAGTGGATGGGCGGTGGCTATACGTCGACGGAAAAATACACGAATGACACATGGAATCATACGGGCGCAGAAGCTCGGCCATGCTGTGTTGAAGGTACGCAGCCTGCAAGCGTCCGTCCCGTTTTATCGCGATGTGCTCGGCTTGGCTGAAGTGGCGCGCCATGGTGAACAGATGGTGTTTTTTTCGTGCGGTGATAATCACCACGATCTGGCGCTGCTTGAAGTGGGTGTACAGGCAGTGTCCCCGACCCCCAATCAAATCGGCTTGTATCATCTGGCGTTCAAGGTCGGCGATTCACTCGATGAATTACGCGCATGTCGTGATCACCTTGCGGCCCATGGCGTGGCCCTGGCCGGACAATCTGACCACCGTGTCAGTCAGGCGCTGTATTGCCAAGACCCGGACGGCATCATGATCGAGCTGTACGTCGACGCTGATCCCGCGCTGTGGCGCGACGATCCCGGTGCGGTGGCCCATATCGGGGCACTCAAGCTGTAAAGCATTCAGCGGGCACGCAACACCACCGCCATCATCAGCATCCCGATTTTCATAATCCGCTCCTTGCACCCTTGCGGGTATAAAAATTCGTGGTTCTCCGCACCATGCGTCATAGCAGGGTGCAATCGTAGGCAGCGAAGGGAGACGAGAGACACAATCGGTTTGGGCGTGGGGACATAAAAAATCCCGTTAGCGCGGACTTCGAAATATTCAAGGGATCACACGTATTGCGATGACCAATACTTCAAAGCTTCAGTCCTGTTGAAAGCTTGACGCGGCTGCAAGGTCGGGTTTTGTATCGAAGCGAAGCGGGCGGTGAGGAAGAATATCGGGAGCGTCCGCGTGTCTGCTGATAACAGGCCACCCAGGTTTGATCCCTACGCTACCCCGCTCAGTTGCTGTCGGGTTCTTCCTTCATCAACTCTTGGCGGATCGACAGCAATTCCTGCTGGCGCGTGGCGTCGGTCTCGGGGTAGTGCATGTTCAGGTCATTAAACGTGTCCAGAATGATCCGGGAAACAATCAGCCGGGCGTTCTTCTTGTCGTCGGCGGGCACGACATACCAGGGCGCGCCTGTTGTGCTCGTTGCGCTCAGACACGCCTCATAGGCCTGCATGTACTGTTTCCAGAATTTCCTTTCCACAATGTCGGCAGAACTGAATTTCCAGTTCTTGTCGGGCTCGTCGATGCGATCGAGAAAGCGCTTGCGCTGCTCTTCTTCCGAAAGGTGCAGGAAGACTTTGATGATCCGGGTACCGTTACGATGGAGATGGTTCTCCAAATCCACGATGGAAAGATAGCGTTCCTGCCAGATCGTTTTTTCGTCGACCAGATCATCCGGAAGCCCCTGGCTGCGCAGAATCTCTGGATGGACACGAACGATCAACACTTCCTCATAGTAGGATCGGTTGAAGATGCCGATTCGGCCGCGTTCCGGTAGTGACTGAGTGGTGCGCCACAGAAAATCATGGTCCAGTTCCGTCGCGCTCGGATGTTTGAAGCTGAATACTTGGCAGCCTTGTGGGTTGACGCCGGACATCACGTGGCGGATGGCGCCATCTTTTCCGGCGGAGTCCATGGCCTGAAAAATCAGCAATACTGCATAGCGGTTGGACGCGTAGTGCAAACGCTGCAGTTCGCTTAACGCCGCCACCTGTTCTTTTAGCTTTTTGTGGTAATTTTTTTTTGACTTGTAAGCCGGCTCGACACGCGTCGGCCACTTCTTGAGATTGACCTTATCGCCTTCCTCTACTCGGTAATTCTTTGACTTGATTTTCATCATTATCCTTTCGGTCTTGGTTAAGGCCCGGTCAGTGCCTCGAAGCCGGAGACGACGTCGAACAACTCCTCGTCGATGCCGCTCTGGCGCAGGCGGTGAAAGGTCCGGTTCAGGTCCTCCAGCAATTCGTCAATGTTCTTTTCGGCGCGTTGCATCGCAGCCAGGCGGCTGGCATTTTCGCTTGCCAGGGATTCGGCGCACGCCCTGAAGAGCGATACGAATAGATATTCGCGAACCAGCGCCCGCAACGTCTGCTCCCCGCCACTCATGACCTCGGGCAAATTGTTGGTCGGCCAGTGGATGGCCGTCAGATCACGTCGCCACCGATCATCCAGCGGCAGTAGCCGTTGCACCACAGGCGTATAAATCGCCCCGGACTTGGGGCGGTTGTGGAACAGATAAACCTGCGTGATCGTCCCTTGTTTGCGCTGGGCTTCCATCTCGATCAGGATCTGTCCAACCAGCGGCGTGATCGCGCTAATGGAATTGGGTAGGGCAAAGCTATCCTGCGCCAGCAGGCCGGTATCGGCAAAGCGCGATTGAATGCGTTCACCCACTGCCCAGACGGTTTTTTTACCCGGTAAACCTTCCAGCGTCTGCACGACAAACTCCGCCATAGCATCGTTGAATTGACCAACCAGTCCCTGGTCGGAACCAAATACGACCGCACCAATCGCCCCGGTTTCCTTTTGCGACACGCTTGTCGCGGCGGCAACGGGTGCAGCCTGCTGGAAACTCGCGGCCAAGCCCAGTTGCACGGTCCGATAATAGTCATCCAGGGCGCGCACCGCGTTCTCGTATTGCCCGATGCTCGATGCGGCCATGGCCTTCATCGTGCGCACCACGGATTCGAGATCGCCGGCACCGGCGATCTTTCGGCGAAGGCTCGCAGCGGAGTCGCTCATGATGGCTTCCTGAGCGCCGGCTTGGCCTCAGGCTCCGACTTCGTCCCGGCCTGGGCGTCGGAATCAGTATTGACTTCGGGTTTTTGTTCCGGCGCGGACTTGGCGTCCGGCCCCGGCGTGAATGCCGCGAGTGCCTGGCGCGTGATTTCAATAATTTTTTTGCGATCCTTGTCGCTTAATTTATCGGCGGTGTCGAATCGTGCCACCACCTCATCCGGAATAGTCATCGCGGCCTCGCGCACGGCATGCTCCGCATCATTCATCCGATCAAGCGGCACGCCGTCAAACAGTCCAGCCGTCAATGCCAGCAGCACGGCGATTTGTGCGGGCACGGAAACCGGAGAAAACTCCGGCTGCTTGAGGCAGGCGCGGATGCGTCGCCCGTGCTCGATGATCTTGCGGGTGTCTTCGTCCAGACGGGCGCCGAACCGGGAAAAGGTTTCGAGTTCCTCGAACTG
>JAAFGW010000265.1 GCA_010365175.1 Sulfuriferula multivorans
ATGACCTGACTAGCCATGTTGAAGTCATCCCCACCCATGCCGCCCAGTGCCGGCGAGTAGAAAATACCGGTTCCGATGGCGCCAACAATGCCGCCGATACCATGGATACCGAACACGTCCAGGCTGTCGTCGTAGCCCAGTGCTTTTTTCAGACCGGACACACCCCACAGACAAACCACACCGGCAATTGCACCCAGCACGATGGCGCCCATCGGACCAACCAGACCCGCTGCCGGCGTTACCGCAACCAAACCGGTCACCACACCTGAAGCCACACCTAGCATGGAAGGCTTGCCGCGCAACATCCACTCGGCCAGCATCCAGGACATGCCTGCAGCCGCAGTCGCCAGAATGGTATTGATGAAGGCGAGCGCAGCGCCGCCGGTCGCTTCGAGGTTAGAACCCGCGTTAAAGCCGAACCAGCCCACCCACAGCAGCGAAGCGCCGATCATGGTCATCGGCAGGCTGTGCGGCGGCATGGCGTCGCGGCCGTAGCCAATCCGCTTGCCCAGCACCATAGCGCCAACCAGGGCTGCAATACCTGCGTTGATGTGAACGACAGTACCACCGGCAAAGTCGAGCGCACCGTGTTCAAACAAGTAGCCGCCGGTTGCCCACACCATGTGTGTGATCGGCAGATAGGCGAAGGTGAACCACAGTGCGCCAAAAATCATCAGCGCAGAGAACTTCACCCGCTCGGCCAAACCGCCCACGATCAGCGCCACGGTGATCGCGGCAAAGGTAAGTTGGAAGGCGACGAAAACCAATTCTGGAATCACCACGCCGTCGGTAAAGGTGGCTGCGGTGCTGTCTGGTGTAATGCCCGCCAGGAACATTTTCGACAAATCTCCGATCGCCCAGTTGAGGCTGCCGCCATCGCCAAATGCCAGCGAATAACCGTACACCGCCCACAAGATCGAGATCAGACAGAAGATGGCCATGACCTGAGTCAGCACGGATAACATGTTCTTGGCGCGGACCAAACCGCCGTAGAACAAGGCCACACCCGGAATGATCATCAGAATGACCAGCAGAGTGGACACCATCATCCAGGTGGTATCACCTTTGTTCGGCACGGGCGCTGCTGCTTCGGTCGCAACCGCGGCCACGTCAACAGCAACCGGCTCGGCTGTATCTATCGCCATGGTCTCAACCGCGGCGACTGCATCAGCCACGGGTGCTGCGGCATCTTGTGCAAAGCTCATGGCAGGTGCCAGCAGCACGCACATCAACCCCAGAGAAGAGAGTAGTTTTTTCATCGTAATACTCCTTTAAAGGGCTTCGGGGCCGGATTCGCCCGTGCGGATACGCACGACCTGCTCCAAGCTGGTGACAAAAATCTTGCCGTCGCCGATCTTGCCGGTGTTGGCCGCTTTTTCGATCGACTCGATCACGCGCTCCAGCAACTCGGCCTTAATGGCCACTTCAATCTTAACTTTGGGCAAAAAATCGACCACGTATTCCGCGCCGCGATACAGCTCGGTATGGCCTTTTTGCCGCCCAAACCCTTTTACTTCCGTAACCGTCAAGCCGGTGACGCCGATGGCGGACAATGCCTCGCGCACCTCGTCCAGCTTGAACGGCTTGATAATTGCCGTTACGAATTTCATGTTGTCTCCCAGATTTAAAGCAAGGGGAAAGGAGCGGGCTCAGGCACCGCTCCCGTGATTCGGCTCAATTAAAACGATTTGGAAATCCACACGGTGGTCGTGTCTTTGCCGAGGAACTCGCTGTTGTTGTCGGTCCACTTCGAGCTCTTGGCGTTGGTATCGGTATACGCCACGCCCACGGTCACGTCAGACGTCACTTTGCTCAGCTTGCCCAAGTCGTAGGCCAGGCTGATTTTCCAGTCGTCATAATCCTGTGCGCCGTTATTTTCGAACTTGAAAGTGCCCCAGTGCGCGCCTGCGGTCAGGCCGGTTTCTGCGATCGGCACGCTGGCGGAAATATCCAGATAGTTGGAATTTTTGGCGTTGGCAAAGCCGAACACTTCATCGCTGACATAGTGCGAATACTTGGCCGTGAACCACTTCCAGCCCAGAGACGCATAGATTTCCGAGGTATCAGCCTTGGTTACCGTTCCTTTATTGCCGGGGTACATGTACTGAATCACGCCAACGTCATAGGACAGGCCGGTTCCGCCGATTTCGTTGCGGAAACCACCATAGACGTCGATTTCCACATTGCCAGAGGTGTAGCCCTGATAGTCTTCGAGCCAACCGACGTTGGACCCCCAGGTACCCACGTAGAGGCCGCTGCTGTGCGAATAATCGAGTCCGCCCTGTAATGCAGGATCACCACCCGTTTGCGAAATGCCGCGGAAAACGTAGTTGCTGTACATGCCGACGTTTGCGCTCAGGCTATGCGGGCTTTCTTCTGCTGCCAGCACCGTTGCCGATGCGCCTGTCAATCCAACCAGAGCCAGTGCGAATACAAGTTTGTTCATGAATTTTCTCCGAAAGTGAAGTCTCGCAATATTGCAATTCCAAAATAGCATAAGGCGTGCCAGTTATTTTTTGTATAAAAAACATATAGATGTAATCGATACCCCGCTATCCAGCACACTGTGCGCACTTTAGTAGTGCACTACAAAATAGCAATGCACCTTATTCGGGCTGCCCGTGAGTGCAATGGGCTTGCTACACTCTGGCGTTACTGGAGGCCACATGAATACGAATCCGAAATTCCCCAATCCTGCATTTCTCAACGATGCGATGGGCAAGCTGGGCGAAATGTTGAAGCAATCCCCGGCAAAAGAGTTCGAGCAAAATCTCAAGGCTGGCGTCACGTCCATGCTTGGCAAGCTCGACATGGTGAGCCGTGAGGAATTCGACGTGCAGACTGAAGTGTTGGTACGAACCCGCGCCAAGCTCGAGCAACTGGAAGCGCGACTGGCCGAACTGGAAAAGCAGCGCAGCGAATAAGGTGGCGGTCGCTGTCGTCAAAAGCCGGGCTTTGAACGGCATGAACGCGCCCGAGGTGGTAGTCGAGGCGCATCTGGCCAATGGCTTGCCGGCATTCACCCTGGTGGGACTGCCTGAAACCGAAGTCAAAGAAGCGCGCGATCGCGTACGCGCCGCCATTCAGAATTCGCGCTACGAATTCCCTGCGCGCCGCATCACCGTCAATCTCGCGCCGGCCGATTTGCCCAAGGAGTCAGGGCGTTTCGATCTGCCGATCGCGCTGGCCATCCTCGCTGCCTCTGGGCAAATCCCGGCTGACAAATTCAAGCATGCCGAATTCGCCGGCGAACTGGCGTTAACCGGCGAGTTGCGCCCGGTGCGCGGCGCGCTGGCAATGGCGCTGGCAACGCGCACAGCCAGTCGACAATTGGTTTTGCCGGTACATTCTGCCGCCGAGGCATCGCTCGCCAGTGGCGTCGATACCCTTGGCGCGTCCAGCCTGCTCGATGTGTGTGCCTGGCTGGCGGGGCAGACTTCACTTATCGCACCTGAAATCAACGCACCGCGCAGCGCGCCGGACTACCCCGACTTTCTCGACGTCAAAGGCCAGACCGCCACCAAGCGTGCGCTCGAAGTGGCCGCAGCTGGAGGGCATTCAGTCCTGATGTCAGGACCGCCCGGTACCGGCAAGTCGATGCTTGCCGCGCGCTTTCCCGGCATCCTGCCGGCGATGAATGAGACCGAAGCGCTGGAAGCCGCAGCGGTACAGTCGCTCAATGGCGGGTTTCGTCACGAACACTGGCAACGCCGTCCGTTCCGCTCCCCTCACCACACTGCATCAGCGGTGGCGCTGGTGGGTGGAGGGGGTAATCCACGACCGGGTGAAATTTCACTGGCACATCACGGCGTACTGTTTCTCGACGAACTGCCGGAGTTTTCACGGCAGGTGCTGGAAGTGTTGCGCGAACCGCTGGAGACCGGC
>JAAFGW010000266.1 GCA_010365175.1 Sulfuriferula multivorans
TATCGCCTCATCCGGATCCGGGCGGCCGTGGAACACCAGTATCCGGCAGCCCTCGGGCAGTTGGGGCACGCGGAACAGGTTGAGCGGAAAGCTTGGGCGGCAATTCCATTTGTAGCTTTTGACCCATTCATCTGGCCACCACTGCGGATTGCCCATGGCATAGGTCAGAAAAGCCTGCTCGGTGTTGAAAATGGTGCGGTCTTCGGCGCGGGGCATTTCGCGCAGAAAGGTCTCGTAAGCATGCTGGGAGCCGCCAGCCTCGAATCGGAAAATAGACGAGTTGCCCACTGCCGGACGCCGTCCCATCAAGGCTTTCCGCCAGTTCACCCAATTGTGAATGATGCAGAATTCACCCGGCTTGTAGTCGAAGAAGTCGTCGATCGGGCCGGTGATTGCCACGTCCAGATCGAGAAACAGCGTGGGCCCCTGCAGGCCGCCAAATCCATCTTGCAGAACCGCCAGCTTGACCAGAATATCCGGCCAGCCGCGCTTGATGCCCGGGTTGTCCGGAAACGGGATGATTTCCACGCCCGCATCCAACTCGCTGGCGTCATCCGTGCAGCAGAAAAAACGGAACGGTCGACTCAGGTTGCGGCCAACGGCGCGATAAAGCATGTTGACGTAATGTGGGCCGTAGCGCGTGCCCCATTTAAGGCAAAGGATATTGACTGTTTGCATGGATCAGTTGGACCTCGATGGTGTGTTCATTTTCAGATAATGCAGGTCGAGTCTCTGATTTTGTTCCACGACATCCAGTAGATCGGGACATGAGCATGGGACTTGATCTGTTTGATGAAGGTTTTCCGAGGAAGAGGATACTCGCCGAAGCCGGATTCGATGATTGCATGTTCGTATCTCCTTCGCTCGATCTTGTGGTTTTATCGCCAGGGCATGTTCGGACCTTGGTTATATAGGACTCCAGGCCGAAGTGCCGAGTCCACCGAATCCTCAAGCGTCGCGCCCCCGTTCATGGGCGATTTGCTGCAACGCCTCAGGGTCAGCCGCGTGAGCCCGTCGTGCCAGTTCCATTTGGGGTGCATCGGCTGAATATTGTGACAGAGCGCTCCGTTGAGCGCATCCTGGTCCGTGCATGTGCGTGTGTCGCTGTATTCTTCCGCGTACTGCAGTATTTTCCGAGTTAGATCCTGTTTCCTGAAAACATCCAGATCCAGCAGCATTCCAAGCCGTTCATTGAAATGCGACCCCTTGTGGGATGCAGGCTCCAAAACGACCCCTGTGGACTTACCTTGAAGCAGTGTCTCGTACAGTTCCTTGAGGTCGCAACATACAAGGGCATCTATGTTGCAGTACAAGCCGAACCGCTCATGCTCGGGTAGCTGGTTGGGGATGAATACGTGCGTCCAGATTGTCACCGGCCCTCTTTCTTTTACCTGAAGGCTGCAGGTGGCGGTGAGATCCGATACATCAATGAAAGCGATCGAATGCCTTGAGTATTTGTCTATTGCAAGCTCGTTCAGCCGCTTCACATTGGCGCCGGATATCCCACTGGATAGCACGTATACCCTATAGGTCGTTGCATTCGATGCTTTTGTGAACAACGAGTACATGGCCACGCCGAGTTGTGCGACGCCCCGGTCGTCCGATGCGAATACGACTGTGTAATTTGAGGACTTCATTGCACAAGCGATGGTCGAGATGAAGGCGCGTTCAAGGTGTAACAAGCGATCGCGGTGACGATAACCCAGACACCCCGGAAATGGGTGGAAGCCAGGATGGAATACTCCAGCGAGCCCGCCACCAATGCGGCCACAAACACAGCCAATGCCAGATGAGATGAGGGCCGGTGTTGACGGTAAAGTCGGGCAATCAGCAGTGCAACCGACAACAGTGTGCCCGCCAGCGCAGCCAGACCGCTACTGAGCGCCAGATCAAGCCACATGTTGTGGGGTGCGTTCACGATATGACCGGGAAGACGCTCGTAGGCGCCAATTCCCCAGCCGAGCCACGGCGCCTGGTGTATCTGATCCAGCGTAAATGAAATGATTTGCATGCGGATGTTGTCACTTTGCGGTGTGTTGGTATCCAATTTGACGTTCAGGTAAATCAAAACCGCCAGGGCCGCGCAGCCAAGATAAATAAGCAGGCGCTTCCGGTTGACGGGCGGAAACAGCACTGCAAACCCTGCGACGACGGTGAGAATCGCACCGCGCGATCCGGATGCCCACACGCCGAAAAGCGCTGCGATCAACAACAGCCAGAGCGCTGGGCGGCGCAGCTGGTTGCGCAGAAGTCCGCCGGAAAGAATGGCCGTCAAGGCCATGAACATGCCGAACGGATTGGGGTTGAACACCAGTCCGGTGATACGCAACTGGCGCCAGGCGAGAAGGCTTGCATCGGGCTCGGTCAAAAAATCGATCAAACCGGCACCCGCATGTATCGACAGCGCGCAGAGCAGCGCGAAAATGGCGGATGGCAGGGTCAGCCAGCCGCGCTGGAGAAGCACAATGATGCCAAGGCCGATACCGAGCATGCGCAAAACGAGTATCGGCAACTCGTGCCAGGCAGGCGCGGTGGCGACGCCCAGCGCGTGTTGCAGGCTGGCAGTCAGCAGAACCGGAACCAGCCATAGCGCGGTACATAGTAGATAGGTTCGTATTGCGGGACTGCGCCAATCTGAGCGGTGCGCAAAACCCACCGAAGCAACCAGGACAAGTCCGGCAATGTGCAATGTTGCCCACTTCGGGGGCAGGCTTAAAACAAAAATGAACAGCAAGAAAAATGCTGCTATTGACCCTTTAGTCGTGCCGAACGATGACATGACAGATGCGGGTAACAAAGGTGTTCGCACATTAATACTTTCAATCAGGTTTATGCGGGAAGCCGAGATCAATGATCATCAGTTTTCCAGCCATATGTTGTGCAGGGTGTTCTTGCCAGGCCATCCTGCGGCGGGTGCGATGACTTGCTGTTAGTGCCGGGATTAAAAACGTCTGCACCAGGGCAGGGTGCTGCTGGAATTGATCTCCGGGGTACAACTCAGCGCATCCAGTTCATTGAGGATGCGTTGAGCTGCTTTCAAGCAGGCTGAATTTTAGTCGCATAGGGCGTGAACCGGTTGACTATGCTTGATGGAAACTCATTATTTCTGTGCCTATCAGCGTGGCGCGCGGGCAAGCTGTTCATATAGTTCCAGTGTCTGCGACAGCATGTTGCGCAACGGATAAAAATCGTCATCAGGCACCGGGCTGGGTTGCTGCAGCAAGGTGGCGATACACTTCGTTGCGGCGTCGAAATCCCCAAGTGTCAGCAAACCTTCCGGGTAAATTGTGCGCAGGATTTCACCCACGCCGCCGTGGTCGTAGCCTGCTGTTGGCACGCCTAGCCGTAACGCCTCCAGCGTGGTACGTCCAAACGATTCGGGCTGGGTGGAGAGCGACAGCACCAGATTTGAAATCGCCAGGATGTTTTTAAGGTCATCGCGCTGGCCGGTGAAACTGATATCGGATTCCAGCCCCATGCTGCGCACGCGGTCACGCAGTTTCTGCAAATAGCGCAGCTTGGAAGTTGATGCGCCGCCAACGATGAGGCCATGCACGGCCAGACCGCGCCGTTTCAGTCGCGCAATCAATTCGATAAAATCTTCATGCCCCTTGAGTCGGGTGATGCGTCCGGGCAGGGTGACCAATTGCTTGCCCGCGGCTTGCGGAAATTGCGCAGCAAACGCCTGCTGCCAGGCCGGGTCGGGCTTCCAGCCATGCGGATATGCTTTTCCTTCGACCCCGCGATAGATGACCTGAATGCGCACCGGCAAGGTGTCGGGATATTCACGCAGGATGTAGTCGCGCACGGTGTCGGATACTGCGATCACCCGCTCACCCTGGGTCATGATTTCACTGTAGCGGTTAACGCCATATAAGCCGTGCA
>JAAFGW010000267.1 GCA_010365175.1 Sulfuriferula multivorans
TGCAAGGTGCCACTGAACTCGATGCACTGCTGTCGCAACTAAAAGACACGCAAAACCGCCTCGCCGACCAACACAAACGCTACGTCCCAATCGCACTGAAAATCGCACCGGACATCGATAACGAACAAATCAAGACAATTTCGGCGGCATTGCTGCGGCACCGCATCGACGGCGTCATCGCTACAAATACCACTATCACGCGGGATGCAGTCCAAGACATGCTACATGGCGAGGAAGCCGGCGGCCTGTCCGGCGCACCGGTATTTGTGCTGTCGAACCAGGTTATCCGCGGGCTGAAAGCCGAATTGGGCGACGCGCTACCGATCATCGGCGTCGGCGGTATCTTTTCGGGTCAGGATGCCCAAGCCAAAATGGATGCCGGTGCGGCGCTGGTGCAGGTATACAGTGGCCTGATTTATCGCGGTCCGGCGCTGGTGCGCGAATGTGCGGCAAGCCTGCACAAGTATCTTGGGCGAGGCAATTTCTAAAAATATACTTGCTACTATATTTTTATATTGTGCAATAAGTGTCTTTCTTTCCCAAGAGCAGCGCGCAGACACATACCAGGAAGAATTCTTTTACCAATGCGTTCAATCATCCAGCGCCAGCCGAGATAGCTTTCAAGGTAGTCGGTGGCAACGCCATGAAAGCGCGCCAGCCATTGCTTGAGCCGACTGTCGTAGGCATTGACGTTCTGAATGTGATACGCACCGCGAACGACGCGGATACCCTGGACGAGGTTGACCGGATGGTGTACCACACCGATGTGCCTGGCGACGATGCCGTAGGCTGCGGCTCCATCGGTGCACAGAATCACATCGTCTGCCAGCAACGGACCCAGCACCGGTTCAATCTCCTTGGCGCTCACACCCGTGAGGCGGAAGTCGGCGGTGGCGCCATCCCGGTCCAGCACCACCAGCACCGGAATGTATTGCGCCGAAGTGCCCCGCTTGGTGCTTGGTCTTGCTGGGTATTCTGGTCTATCGTGACCGATTTCCGGGCTTCGCCAGAATCGGCGGTAACGACACCAGAACCATCGGTCACGTTGGACCAGAATACCCAATCAGCTATACGCCGCAAAATGAAGTTGTGTAACCGGGTGTTGAAAGATGCCTTTGTAGAGGCTTGAGCCGTATGCGGGGAAACTCGCACGTACGCTTCTTCGGGGGCCGGGCGCGGGTAACTACGTTCGGCTACCCAACACAGGGGGATACCGCCGAAGTAGGCAGGATTCATCAGGGGCACCCTCGCGCTGCACCCCGTCGCGTACCGTGGTCGTGCCAACCAACGGCAGCATGCAACGGAACTTCTCGAATCCAAAAATAAGCGCTTGACCTTCCAAGCGTGGGAAGTCGGATAGTCGAAGAAATGGAATGGGAGCCGCTCCGGCTCAACAAAACCAAGTCGACTCCAGTCGCGAAAGGCAAAATGATGAAAGTCAAACGCGTAACCCTGATCACTGCGGCGATAAGCGTCGCGCTCGCTATCGCTGGATGCAAGGAAACGGTGCCTTCTGCCGCTCCCACAAAGCCACCCAGCGTTCCGGTGGCCGAGGTGATCGTTCGCCCGGTGACGCCATTTGTCGAGTTCACCGGCTCGCTGACCGCGGTCAAACGGGTTGAACTGCGCCCGCGGGTCGCCGGCTACATTCAGGGCGTGAGCGTGCCTGAGGGACGCTTCGTTAAAAAGGGCCGCAAGCTCTTTCTCATCGATCCACGGGTGTTCCAAGCTGCGCTGAACGCCGCGACGGCGCGTCTGCGCCAAGCTGAAACTGCATCAATGCTCGCCCAAGCGGAATATACGCGAGCCGAACAGCTATTCGCCCAAAAGATCGTCGCTCGTGATCGCCTCGATACCGCGACCGCTTCGCTGAATGCGAGCAAGGCACAGGTCGATGCCGCAAAAGCTGCGGTGAATGCTGCGCAACTGGATCTGAGTTTCACGCGCGTCACGGCGCCGATCAGCGGACGTATTGGCCAAGTCCTCGTCACCGAGGGCAACTATGTCGCCAGTGGTGTGACGCCACTCACGACGATCGTTTCGATCGATCCGCTCCATGTTTATTTCGATGTCGACGAACGCACGTATTTGCGATCGCTCGCAGCAGGCCGAACCAACGCTACCGCTCATGGGTCACAGGCGGCAAAGGTCATGGTGGCACTGCTCACCGACAAGACGTATTCGCGGCCCGGCCGTGTCGACTTCCTCTCCAACACCGCCGATCGTGGGACGGGAACGGTGCGTATCCGCGCTGTTGTCGACAACCCCGATGGACAATTGACGCCCGGTCTTTTTGCCAGGGTCAAACTGGAAACCGGAGCGCCGCAACCCAGGGTTCTGGTCTCCGATCAATCGATTGGCACCGATCAGGGCCGCCGCTACGTGCTCGTCGTCGGCAAAGGCGACAAGACGGAATACCGTCCCGTCGAGCTTGGCCCCGTGGTGGATGGCTTGCGCGTGATTGAGCAAGGTCTGCAGCCGGGCGAGCGCATCGTCGTCAAGGGGCTGGTGCGCCCGGGTATGCAGGTCACCCCACAGCCGGCCGCGATTGACGGTACGCCCATGTTGGCAGCGCCGACGTCGAGGGCTAAGCCATGACTTTCCCGCGCTTCTTCATCGACCGCCCGATCTTTGCCATCGTCCTCGCTGTTTTGATAGTGATCGCCGGCACCGTTGCCTTCTTCCAATTACCGCTCAGCGAGTATCCGGCGGTAACGCCGCCGACCGTACAGGTGACTGCGGCCTACCCAGGCGCCAATCCCAAAGTGATCGCCGAAACGGTGGCGGCGCCGCTCGAGCAGGCGATCACCGGAGTCGAGGGCATGCTGTACATGTCGTCGCAATCGGCGACCGATGGCCGAATGATCCTGACTGTCACTTTCGCGCAGGGGACGAACGCCGATATCGCACAGATCCAGGTACAAAACCGGGTCTCCCGCGCACTACCGCGTTTGCCTGAAGAGGTTCAGCGCCAGGGCGTCGTCACGCAGAAAACGTCGCCGGACGTGCTGATGGTGGTTCACTTGCTTTCGCCCGACAAACGTTACGATCCTCTCTACATTTCGAACTATGCCTATCTCCAGGTGCGCGACGAGCTTTCCCGCATCCCGGGGGTCAGCGACGTCCTCGTTTGGGGCGCCGGCGAATACAGCATGCGGCTCTGGCTCGACCCGAACCTTATCGCCGCACGAGGGCTGACGGCTGGCGACGTGATCGCTGCAGTGCGCGAGCAGAACGTGCAGGTGGCGGCAGGCTCAGTCGGCCAGGCGCCCAACTCCAGCGCCGCATTTCAGGTGACGGTGAACACGCTCGGGCGGCTGACCAACGAGGAACAGTTCGGCGACATCATCATTCGCACGGGCGGTGACGGCCAAGTGACGCGCTTACGCGATGTCGCCCGCATCGAGATGGGGGCCGATGCCTACGCACTGCGCAGCCTGCTCGACGGCGAGCAGGCCGTCGCGCTGCAGATCATCCAGAGCCCGGGCGCCAATGCGCTCGATGTCTCGAAGGCGGTGCGAGCGACCATGCACCGGCTTGAAGGCAACTTCCCACAAGGGCTGACTTCGCGCATCGCCTATGACCCGACGGTCTTCGTCCGCGCTTCGCTTGAAGCGGTTGCAACCACGCTGTTGGAAGCGATCCTTCTCGTCGTGATCGTGGTGGTGTTGTTCCTGCGCAGCTGGCGGGCCTCGCTCATCCCGCTCATGGCAGTGCCGGTGTCGCTGATTGGTACCTTCGCCATCATGCATCTGATGGGCTTCTCGCTCAACACCTTGTCACTGTTTGGCCTAGTGCTTTCGATCGGGATCGTCGTCGACGACGCGATCGTCGTGGTCGAGAATGTCGAACGTCACATCGAAAATGGTGAGGGACC
>JAAFGW010000003.1 GCA_010365175.1 Sulfuriferula multivorans
AAGGCCGCCCGGATGACATCGCGGAAAACCGCAGCGCTGGCTATTTCCGGCGGGGTGTTGAGGGCGGACACACACAATGGATGCCACAACAGCCGGTTCAGCTTTTCGGGCTGGGTACGGGTCAGTTGGCTGACCGTCTGAAGTTCGGGCGCAGGTGGGTGTTGTAACAGCGCATGCGCCCAGCGTATGGCAGCCCACTTGTCGCGCCCGCTTAATCCCTGGGCGCCAAGCAGTCCCACCAGCAAATGGAGCGGGGCGGGAAGACGCGGACAGGCCAGGCTGAAATCGGGTGGTTGCTTGAGACTAAGGGGGTGTCGCCATAACGATTCCGGTGAATTGACGGGATTCAGGCGGGCTATCAGCTGCAGCGTTTGTTCATAGGCACCGAGCAAAATGTGTTGGCCGTTGTCGAGCAACCGGCCCTCGATTTCAACAGCGCGCGCGCGACCGCCCAGCGTTCGACTAGCCTCATACAACGTGACATTTATTCCGGCTTCGGCCAGCGTTAGTGCAGCGGTGCATCCTGCCCAGCCGCCGCCGACCACAGCGACACTGGGCTGTTTCAACCCCGTCATCCTGGAAACAGCCAGGTCTTGCTGGCCAGCCACAGCTTGCGCAATGGGGTGAGCGAAACACGTGCGCGCAACACGGGAAAATTGGCATCTTGAATTTCGTTGAGCAAGGTGCGATAAATAGCGGCCATCACCAGACCTGGACGTTGTGCGCGACGTGCATTGACAGGTAGCGCGGCGAGGGCGCGGTCATAACAGGCAGTAGCGCGTTCAAACTGAAACTGCATCAGCGCCTGAAATGCGGGCGTACCCACGCCTTTCAGGATATCGGCTTCAAGCACGCCGAAGCGGACCAGTTCGTCCTGAGGCAGATAAATCCGGCCGCGCCGCGCATCTTCACCCACGTCACGGATGATGTTGGTGAGCTGAAAGGCGAGCCCCAGTTCGTGCGCATAGCGGCGGATATCACGGTCGCCGTCACTGCGCAGGCCGCCAAACAAGGCGGCTGCAACTTCACCCACTACGCCGGCCACGCGGTAGCAATACAGATTGAGTGATTTGAAGTCGGGATAGCGCAGATGGTCGAGATCCATCGCCATGCCATCGACAATTTCCAGTAGCAGAGCCGTCGCCGTATTGCGGCCTTGTGGCGTGTCGAAAAGTGCGCAGGTTGCTGGATGGGTCGGGGCGCCTGCCCCAAATTGGGCAATTTCGGCGCGCCACCAGTCGAGCTTGACTAGCGCAACCTGCCGCTCATGGCATTCATCCACCACGTCATCGAGTTCACGGCAGAGGGCGTAAAACGCGGTAATTGCGCGTCGTGTGTCCTGTGGCAGAAAGACAAAGCTGTAATAGAAACTGGAACCGCTGGCTGCGGCACGGTCCTGACAATACTGATGGACATCCATGATTAAAAAAGCGCGCGTCGGAGCATGTTGATCCAGTCTTTTTTCGTCAGCACCGGACGGTTATTGAAAACACAGCCGGGATCGGCATGCAGTTTACGCAGGATGGTTTCACCCCCGAGGATGGTTACCCGCAGCTCCAGTCCGAAGCGGCCTTTGAGTTGTCTTCCGAGCGGAGCACCGGCTTGCAATAATTTACGGGTGCGTTCGACTTGCTTAAGCAGCATCGTGTTCCACATGCCGCAAGGGTCGCTCTCGGCAATCTGTGTTTCGCTGACGTGGTTAGCTACCAGCTCATCCTGCGGCAGATAAACCCGGTTTTTCTTGAAATCGACCGCAATGTCCTGCAAAAAGTTGATCAGTTGCAGGCTGCTACAAATGGCATCGGAATAAGCTATGTGCCGCGGATCGTGGTCACCATACAAATGCAGCATTAAACGCCCCACCGGATTGGCCGAGCGACGACAGTAATCCATGACTTCGCCGAAGTTGGCATAACGGGTTTTTTCCACGTCCTGCGCAAAAGCCGAAAGCAGGTCGCGAAATGGGGCGAGTGGAATGGAATAAGCATGGATGGCTTCGGCCAGTGGACCGAACAGGGGATCAGTCGGTATATCGCCGCTTTCGATGCGATCCAACTCAGAATGGTAGGCTGCCAGTTGTCTCAAACGTTCAGCGGACGGGGCATCACCTTCGTCTGCAATATCGTCCGCACTGCGGGCAAATCGGTAGATAGCTTCTACCGGCCGACGTAAGCGTTTTGGCAGTAACCAGGACGCAACAGGGAAATTTTCGTAGTGATCGACCGGCACCGGGCAACAAAAAAAGGAATGGGAATAAAGACTTAGCTAGGATGTCGGGTCGGGTGACGTGACAGCATCGTATTGATTATATTACACTTATTGGTCGCAGGTTTTACGGTCGAACCGCGAGAGTGGCGGAATTGGTAGACGCACTGGATTTAGGTTCCAGCGCCGCAAGGCTTGGGGGTTCGAGTCCCCCCTCTCGCACCACAATAAAATCAAATACTTAGTATGAAGTAAGATACTACGGTATACCGGGAAATACTCAGTTTTCCCAGATAATTTTTCCCAATTTTTCCCGTTTTTCCCATAATCTAGCTTGACGGGCTGTAATGCTTCGGTATACTGGAGGTACTCGGATTAAATACCGGGTGCGCACCGGGGGGGTGAATCGGACTTGCCGCCCCCCCACCCGCTTTAGCTTTAGCGGGATGCCACATCGGTAGAAGATGTGGCCGCGGTGGGTTTGTGGAGGATGCGGGGGGACCCCGGCCTTCATGGTTCTGGGCCGGATTTCCCGCCCCCAGACCGCCAGAAGATGGTCAGAAGATGGCGATCGAAGCTGGCGATCCGCAGTTGTGCCTTGGAACCCCCCATCAGGGGGAGAAAAGGCATGACATGTCCAAAACGCTTCAAATTCTCCTCGCCCAGTTCCCGGGCGCAGTTCAAATCCCTCTCGCCAACGCTGCGGCAGCCTGTTCTATAAGGCTACAGACCGCGCGGAACCAGCTTGTCGCCGGCACTTTCCCAATCCGCACGGTGAAAATTGGTCGCCGACGGTTGGTCAGGTTGGATGACCTTGCTGCATTCATAGATGGCCTGTTCGCGCCCCAAAAAATCAAGCTCGGGCCTTCATTGAAGTCGGAGCGCCTTCAGGCGAAGGCCAGGGGCGTTACAGTCAAACAGCTTCGCGCTCGCGCCCAGCAGGAAGGGAGCGCGCAATGAAGCCAGCCAACCAGATCCTCCGTGGGCAGAAGCAGCTCGCCGCAGAAGCGGGAAGTCGGCGCCAGCTTTATCGGTTTTTTGAACTTGGGTTCCTCCAGAAAAAATTTGAGGGGGGATTGCTTGTGTCATCCGTTTGCGAGATTCAGGCCGCCTCCCTCACCCTTTTCGATGCTGTCACTGACGGCTCGGTTCGCGGCCGCGGGAGGCCGGGAAAATGAGCAGCCGCTATCAACAGCTCGATCTATCGGCCTGCTTCGCTGCGCGACCGCAAATGCCCGAGCAGATTCTTCCTGGCCTAATCCGCGGCACCGTAGGTGCGATCTTTGGGGCTGGAGCTGTCGGCAAAACCACTCTCGCGTTGGAACTTGGGTGTTATCGAGCCGGTGGGCCGGACTGGCTCGGCCTCGGGCCTTGTAGGCCAGGCCGCGTGATCATCTTCGCAGCGGAAGATCCTGCAGCAGTTTTAAGGGGCAGGCTATACGACATGGGGCAGCGCATGAGTGCTGACGAAAGAGAGCTCGTGACGGAACATCTACACGTCGTGCCTATTATTTCCGGGATGCCGCGCGACTTCCTCGACAACGGCAAGACAACCGATGCTATGCGCCGTGCAGCCGACGGTTTTGACCTTGCCATGATCGACACAATAAGCCGCTTCCACGGCGGGGAGGAGAACGAGCGCCGGGATGCGGCTCTGGTAATGCGCCAGATGGAACGCATCGCGGAAACCGGTCCCTCCGTCGTCTTCCTGGGACACATCAATAAGGCAGCTGCGCTCAATGGTCAGTCTGATCAGCAGCAGGCTGCACGTGGATCGTCGGTATGGGTTGATGAGAGTCGGTGGGTGGCTTTCATGGCGGCATGCACGCCAGCGGAAGCCAAGAACTTCGGCATCCCTCAGGAGTCCATGAAAAATTTTGTGCGGTTTGGACTCAGCAAAGCCAACTACTGTGCCCCGCAGCTAGACATTTGGCTTCGGCGGGACGCTGGCGGGGTGCTGCTCAAAGAACAGTTGCGAAAAGTGAAGCAGCAGATGAAACGGCAGCCGACCGGGCGTATCACGGACATGGGTGGCGACGATGATAACTTTTGATCACTATGGGCCAGCCGTCGCCCCAGTCATCGCTTCGCGGGTACCGATTTTCGCGCCGTCGCTCAAAGCTGTAAAGGAGTCTGAATGGGAAGGCATCACGCCATGGGGCCAGGTCAAAGTGGTCGGTCGCATTGGTGGAATCCACCGCCGCCTGCTCGACACCATGTTTGCGTACGCTATCAAAACGCGACGAAATCGTAACGGAAGCGTCGATCTGTTGATTGACCCCTACCAGATTAGAAAAATCGCTGGCGGCAGCGGCGTAGCATGGATTAAAAAACATCTGCGTGACTTGCGAGATGCGCATGTGAGTATCGACGGCGACCGAGAGGGCGGCTCGATCGTGTCCGACTGGCAAGACTCGAAAAAAACCGTCGCTTTCCCGGTCGGTATCGTGTCCGTCAAAAACGGGGAACGCGAGGTCGAAGCCACCACCCGCACCCTCCTCGTGGTCACGGTCGGCGCGGTATGGATGCGCATTTACGATTGCACGATGGCGGTGCGTTATCGCCCCTTGCTGCCCACCCTGCACTGCATGAGAAACGGTGCCGCCTATATGCTCGCGCTCCACGTAATCACCCACCGGGTTTACAACACAAGGCTCGACGTCGCACTTCGATACATCAGGGCGGTTCATGATGACATGAGCGACCGCCAGAAGAGGCGCGTGCGGGCTGGCGTACTCGCTGAAATCGATGCCCTGTGCGAGATGGGTATCACCATCACCGGTGGTGGGGTTGTCGTGTACCGCCAACACGCCAGTGTCAGGTTCACATCGGGTCAGGAAAGAAACGATGCAGACGCTATTTTGCAGGGTGCGGACTCTATTTTGCAGGGTGCGGACACTATTTTGCTGGATTCCCAAGAGTCTCTCAGAGATTCAAGAGATGGCACTCGGCTTGCCGCCGATGCCTTGGCCTGAATCACACGCCCCCCTTGGGGGGAGGAAAGGCAAAACCAATGAGCTACAAAGAAAATCAAATGCGGGCGACGCTCGAATGGTTCCAGGGAGTCGGGGTGGGGTTGTTTAACTTCGCCATCCTGGATGACAGCGGAATGATAGGTCACGCCCGCCCGCGCGATGCAATTGAGGTCGCTCGCTCGCTTGGCTGGGCCAGTGCCAGAAACGCCGGTGGCTGCAATGTCTACATGCGCCCGGCTCGGATCGGCCTGGATGGGTTGTCTGCAGCTTGGCCGGTCATCTTTTTCGATGATGTTGCCCCTAAACGTGCTCTAAAAATAGCAAGCAAGTATCAATCTATGGTCATTCGCACCAGTCCTGGCAACTGTCACGTTTGGATAGCGTGCGAGGATCCGTTATCAGAGGCTCAACGAGCCGCCACACAAGGCGAGTTAGCGCCAAAAATCAACGCGGACAAGGCAAGCACAAGCGGCGAACACTTTGGCCGCGCTCCCGGTTTCAAAAACCAGAAGCGAGGAGGTGCCTGGGTGGAGGTTTTGCAAACCACGCGAAACTGCGCCAGGCTCGATGGCCTTTCGATTGCTGGAAAACGAGCCGATGCCGGGGGACTGCACACCTATTCCCCCTCGGGGGGGCGCGTGGCTCGTAGCGGCGGCGAATCTGAAAGTGACTTCGGTTTCGCCGCCGGACGTCTTTCTTGGGCATGCGAGGCAGGAAGGGACATCGAGAGCGAGCGGCAGTTCGTTATCCGGAAAATCGCTGAACGTGCACTCGCTCGCGGTAAGCGTGGAACCGAGCGGGCCGCATATTTGTACGCTCTCCTGACTACCAATGCAGCGGCCCTACGGATTGGATTGTCGTAAGCGTCCAATGCAGGTCACCCCGCATTGGTCGGTCGTGGAGCGAAGAGTTGGCCCCAATATAGGCTCTGATCACTTCCCCGTCATGGTGCGAATTGCGCTCCATGAAGAGGATAGACGCACTCACACCAAATTCAGAAGCACAACCAAGGCTAATAACAGCATCAGTTGCGATGAATCGATCGAAATGCCATCACCTATAACCAAGTTCGGAATCCGCTTGTTCAGGAACTTCAATACATCCGAGAAACATACGTCCGCCACTCGAAAGATCGGTTTGAAGTCTTTGTTCAACTGATCCTTATATGGCAACACCTTCATGTAGAAGATCAATAAAACAAGCAGAATAGTTAAGGCAATTTTAAAAATCATCGGAATCAGAGTTTTCTTCGCATCTTATGTTTTAGGTTGCTGCTTCCGGCGGTTCGCTGCACAAAGGTCACAGCACCGCTGTATTTGAAACGCCTTCTACCCGGCCGCCATCACTTAGTACATTGGATCATTTTAGATCTCGCATGCCTACGTTGACGATCGATTGCTTCACAATTCCCTAGCCTATCTGGGACAGATTTGTCACCAGGTTGTAAACAAACCAGCCGTCCCCCGTCAGGAAGGTCTGTGGCTTGGCGGTCGCGTTATCTTTCATGATGCCAAGTCCGTCGCTGTAGGGTTGAAATGAAACGATCTTCGTGTACGGAACACGGATGCTTTTGTCCGGACCTGAGAAGTAAATATTTTTGTCGGTAACTACAAGCAAGCCCGTATCGACGTGAACACGTTCAGTTGTTTCAATGGGTTTCCCTTTGAAAGCACCAACTCGATAATAGACTCCTTTAGCGATTCGAAAACTCATGCCCTGCGACGTACCAGTAAAAGTTCGCCGGGTTTTGTCCTCCAGATATTTCGTGTCCTTGAATGCCCAGACGATGCTTTCGCCTTTCTGGAAGTTGATCCCCACCGCGCCATCAAGATTCACCCGTGTTGGAATATTTCCATTTAGTACCTCGCGCAACACCGAGGCTTGGGTGATTTTCATCCAGTGGCCATTGCGATTCAAGTCAGGCTGCCCCAGCCTGAAGTGCTGTTGAAACAGAAGCAATCGTTGCTCTTCACTTTCGTCGAGAATGCTGTCTTCCAGTGCCGCTTCTACACCTTTCTCCCAACCCCTGACCAGACACTCATGGCGTCGCCCAGGCGCTATCCCGTACTGCTGTTCCATCGTTTCGAGGGAACGGTCCAGGACGGAGAGATTGCTGCCAGCAGAGATTCCTTGAGCAATCGCTTCGATAATCTTGCCTTCACCGAGGGATGCCTGAGCTACCTTTTCCTTCTCCTTTTTCGAACAGTCCGGGTGGGCACTGCGCAAGAACCCGGCGGGCTGACCGCAATAGGAGCAATTGCCCATCTAGGCATCCACCATTTGCACGATAACCAGGCGACCACCAGCTTCCTTGGACAACAACAATTTCTGCCCGTCCTTGAGCTCAACCTTGTCAGATAGCGGAATAGAAACTCGATTGTCGTTATCCGTCATATCTATAAGGTCAGGCAAGTTCTCATTCACCAGATACCACTTGTTACCGTGAAAAACGAAGTAACCCACCCGTTTCTTCTGCTCCTCGGTGATCTTCTCGTTCGGAACAACGCTCAGTTTGGCATGCCACAGAAACAACGATTGATTGGAATACACCATCAAGCGATGGTTGTCTGGACGAAAGTTCCCGGCCCGTTGAGACGAATAGAGATTGAGTACGGGAAGCTTTCCGTGAAAAGGCGTGCCACAAAAGGGGCAGGCAGGCTGAGTGGTATTGTCAAACACAAACCATTCCTGCTCACAGGCCGTATTGCTACAGGGCTGAATCAGGTCTACTGTTTTGACCAGTGCGGTTTCCCAGTCATTCGCAGTGGGACGCGCGGAAGGGTTATGTAACCCGTCAATAAATGCACGCCTAAAAAGGGCAGATAGATACGGGCCGGTCACTGTGAAAGGGATCTTCGCGGTGTCTTTCCAGGGCAACTCAGAAGGCTTCAGATTGGCAGCCTTGATGCTGTTTGCCTTATCGAGCGGATGCTCGACGAACAAGGCTTTGGCCCCCATGGAAATCTCTTCGTCCTTCTGCGGATCGTTGAGGTCATGCACCTTATCGCCTCGTAACGGATGGCGATAGAGGAGATACATGTACACCAGAATGGCCAGTGCGTGCTGGTCTGTCGCAATACAAGGCAACTTCCGGTTCGGGTCGTCTTTATTAAGATGGGTCGTCATTACACACTCTGGAGCAATGAAGTCTGGAGTCCCAACAACCTCAGGCGGATATTTTCCGGGAACGACCAAACCATCGATATCTATCAGGCATGCACGACCGGTACTTGGATCGACCAAGACATTCTTGTACGACAGGTCGGAATGGGCAAGGCCGGCGGAATGCATGCGGCGGACAGCACGCGAAATCTGGATACACAATCTCAGGTGCTTCGACCAGTCACCCAATTCGCGCGGGTCAATAAACTTGGCGCGATTGTTAGCGCTGGCGAACCATTTACCTTGTTTCTCGTGGCCTTTAATGCCCAGCATGTCGTTGTTACGCGAGCCATGCATGAAGAAGAAAGGTTGGTCGTAGAAAGGGACAACGACTCCTATACGACCGTCATGTTCAACAACGGAGGTCGGCCAACAGTAAACATTTTTCCAGTAGTCACCTCCGACATTCTCAAAGATGCGTGTTCGATAACTGTCCGTGATGACTAATAGCCGATCCTTCAGCCCGATGGGTGGCTTCCCACGAAAGAAAGCCACCACGTACTTTTTACTAGGCGAGAAATACACATCCTTCATTCCGCCGGAGGCCTTGATCTCGTCGATGAACTCAATTGCGCTGCCATCAGATGCCGTGAGCTTGATGGTCTTGGGTTTAGTTGCGGTTGCCATTTTTTCCTCCTCAGTAGATAGCCGCAATCGTTCGGTCATCATGATTACCCGGCGACCAGAAATCCAACCAGGCGAGCAAGCGCACAGCAACATCTACATCCTTCTTTTCGATTTGCGCTTTGTCATCGAGGTCTTTCCAAAGCGACACCCACTTTGCATGGTTTCCCAAATTGGCATCCGTCTCGAAGAATGGGTCAGAAATACCATCTGACATCAAAATCATAGCTTTGAAGTCGTCAATCAGTTCAAAACGAATGCGCTTCAGGAGCGCTTCCTGCGTAACCTCAGCAGGGTCCAGAAAGCGAGTTTGACCAGAGAATTCGCCTGAGTCAGCTTCGCCTAGCAGGATCGTGTCATGACTGTTGCGCATGATGGCAACGGCGCCATCACCTACCCAGTAAGTGGCGCACAGAACACCAAATGGAAAACGCCGGCACAGCCCGATCAAAGCTGTGGAAGAGTAATCCTTGAATGCGGCTCCCAATTCTTGCCGCTTTGGGAACTCATCCATGATGGCCTTCGTGACGTGGTGCGCGGTGTAGCCAATCGTTGTGAAGAGTGCGTTATGCAGCTGGCCGATGGCCGCATCTGTTGAGGCACCGGAAACCCGGGCCTGATGCAGCGCTTCCGTGGCTTGTTGCACTTGCATGCCACCTTCTCCCGACAACAGCTCCTTCAGGTGTTTTCCACCGTTGTGACAGATGATCTCGGATCCACGACGGGAGAATTTGGCACTACCTGCCCCATCAGAGACAATGGCAATGTGCCATTGGCCCTCTGGTAAGTACGACAGCAGGAAGTCATCATCCCTGAAGCTGCCGACATGAGCGTGGGAGCGGCCACGCTTGCTGGCGGCCACCATGAGTGCGTTATCGCCTTGCACGTGCTTGCTGTCTTCGTCAGCCTTCCAATACGGGTCTTCTCGGTTCGACGGCAGATCTTTCCAAAGCGACTTCGGATCAGGATTGATCACTAGCTCGGTTTTGCTGGTATGCGGCGAATCGGTCGCGCCAAAGGCAAACCAGACTTTGACCTCAAAACTGCCATCCTTGCCTGGTATACCCTTGATTTCACCGGTTGATGCATCCCATGACAAACCGATGTCTGAGGGCAACTCGACTAATTTAATCTTGCACGTTGCGGCATCAGCCCCCGAAGAGGTCGGCTTGGCACAGTATTCGACACCGGACTTGCCGTTGACAAACCTGAATGAGACCTGGGCGGCGAGAGGGGCGGGTGCATGTGGCGCGGCCTTCGGAATGACCGCAGGCTGTGCAGGTGCCGACAAGGTGGCCGGGTTGGGGGTGACAACTGGCGATGCCTTGATTGGCTGGACAGGTTCCACCGCTTGCGATGGCGCTGGCGCTGGAACAGAGGGTGGCGTGGGCGCAGCTGCAGCCGGGGCACCTTCGTTCGAAACATTTCTTGCCGGACCTGGATTGGGGTGCGTGGTCTGCCCGTGGCCAAGCGGGGGACGTTCTACAATTCCCTGTGGAGTGGTTGCTGGTAATTGGTGGGTTGGCTCGGTCTCAGGGGAGTCACCCTCGTTATTGTTTTTAACTTCCATGGGGAGTTTTTTCCTTTCGTCAAGGTGTTTTCGCCAATGCTTTTGAACGACCTTAACAATCTCCTGCATCAGGGCGTCTACAGCAATCTTATTTTCCATGAAGCCATGAACGTCACTAGCCTCCTCGGGTTTCAAGCATTCTTGAATAAAAGAACGAATGTGTTTCTTCATCATCACTGCCCGCATGTCCATGCGTTATCCCCGTGATCTCGTTACATCCATACCTGGGCCATTCTCCTTCGCCATGGTGTAATTTCCGACGGTTCCACACCACGGGCACGTGGCCTCACCTGTCCCACGCAGACACATCAGCTGACCGCACGAACAAACTGCGAACCCGATTGAATTTCCGCAATGCGGGCAACCAGGCGCACCAATCAGCATATTTGAATTGACCGATTTGGCCATAACGCGGTCGTCAGAGAGATCAAAGTAATCCATCTCAAGCGGGAAAACCGCGTTCAGGTTGTAGAGGACAGTTTCCGCATTCACCTGCGCGGTTCTCATAACCTCTGGTGCAATGCGCTCGTAGCGCATGACATAGGGCAGTTTCGTGTTCTGGCAACGGCCCGTCAGAATCACGAAGTCTTCATCGACCTGGGCCGCCTGCGCGATTTCCTCGATCTTCTTCATGATCGAATCATCGAGTTTGGCGAGGTTTACTTTCTCGGCTGGACCGGCAGATACGCTGCGGCTCTGTGCAGACATTGATTGCGACATCCAGCGAATGAACCGCGCGAAATCTTCGTCAGTTGTTGCAGTAAGAACGAACGCATCCTCAGTCAGGTTTCGCAGGCTGGTCACCGAGGCATACTGGCCAATGCCAATGGCAATCATGGAGGCTCGTGACGAGAATTTATCTCGCCATTTCTTGATCGCAGCTTCGGCCTGATCGGTGGGTTTCCCATCGGTAAGCAAATACACCACAGGCTTCCAGTCACCCTTTTGCTCGGCAGTATTCTTCACCAAGCTGCGATCCATCTCTGCCATCAGATGGTCCAACGCGACTCCCAAAGAGGTGCCAGATCCAAGCGGCAGTCTGGGTGGGTAAAACGATGCTAGTTCGACGAGTGGGGTCAGTGTTTTAGCCTTGCCCGCGAAAACGATGATCGATATGTAAACCGTCTCAAGCGCATGCGGATCCGTCCGAAGACTCTTGACAATGCCTTCCAAGACTTGATTGAGCTGGCGAATGTTGTCCCCAGCCATCGATTCAGATACATCCAGAACAAAGAAAACAGGTAAGCGCCGCATCTTTATCTCCCTTTAATTTTATACGGTGAATGATGCTTGAGTCAGTCGTTAACTACAGCACGATATTCACTTCAGGTGGCGGCGGTGGAAGGGTCAGACTGGTGGTCGCACCCATGGACATGCTGCCCGAATTGACCGTTGCGGTCACCCACTCGAAGAATCCGCTAAACGTAGCGCTATCCATGGTGTCGAGGTGAACCACGTTATCGGTGAGTTTATGAAGGGATGTCGGATCAGATTTTGGGCCGGCTGCACAGGCCACGATAGTCGCGAAGTTGCAGGCTTTCACTACCGGGATAACTTCAGTGAAAGCCAGCGTGTCAGAGGGTTTGCCATCGGTCATGATGAAAAGCAGGGGACGCCAATCACCCTTCGTATCTGCTGTTGATTTTTTGACTTCTTTTCGCACACGTTCGCACACATGCTCCAACGCAGCACCGAGGTTGGTCGCCCCAGACTTCGGACACACGATCTCGGGTAAATTGACCATTTCCAGTGCTGTCAGCGGCATGACATCTTCAACTAGCGAATTGAACGTCGTAACTGCAATGTGAACACTTTCCAGTGCGTAGGGGCTTTGACGAAGCGAGCTGAGCATCGATTTCAGGCCAACATTCACAGACTGAATCGGCTCGCCATTCATGCTCCCGGAAGTGTCCAGGAGCAGATAGACAGGAAGGCGACGTGTATTCATTGGTTGAGGTGGTTTCTGAGCAGATCCACGATGGATGAATCTGTATGCGGAGTGCCAATGGCGTTGAATTTCCAACTATTGCCATCACGCACCACTTCAGCAAAGGTGATCGCGTGATACTGGCTATAGCTGTCGTCGCCGCTGATGTCGTAGCGAGCTATCTCCTTGTTTTTTCCATCTACTGCGCGAATAAAACAATTTTTGATCTTGCCGAAGTTTTGCCCTTTCTCCTTGCCCTGATAAATGGACGCCATGAAGACAATACTGTGATAGCACGCAGGCAGCTCGTTGAGTTTGACAATGATCTGTTCATCGTCCCCATCCCCTGCGCCCGTTCGGTTGTCACCAGTCAGCCAAACCTTTCCGGACGGGTGCTTCATGGAGTTGAAGAAGACCAAATCCCCACCCTGCAGCGAAATTTTCCCGTCCGCCTCGCGTCCAAAATTTACGACTTTGCGATTTTCATCAAGCAAAAAAGCAATAGCATCCAGATCGTACTCTTCTTCCTTTTTGCCGAACAAGCTACCTAGGAGTCCCCTCTTGGGCGTGGCTACATCCCAGCCCAAACCCATGGTTAACGTATTCAGATCATTCTCTTCTTTGCGAAGGCTGACGCCTTGGCCTTTTTTAAGTGAAACTCCCATTTCCTTCTCCCCTTGGTTTTGAATTTAAAGGACGATATTCACTTCAGGCGGCGGCGGCGGCAGATCGGACAAGCCGGAGACATCCTTCTTAGTCAGGTCTACTCTCTGACTGGTCGTTGATATCGAGGCCGATACCCATTTGAAGAAGGCTGAGATTGTGGAAGCATCGGCGGTGTCTAGATGCACGACAGACTCCGTGATCCTGAGAAGGTCCTTCGTGGTGGCGCCGGGGCCTGCGGCGCAAGCAATGAAGGCGCCAATCTTGGCTTTCTTGATCGCTTCCACACCTGCGCTGATATCGTCCGTCGACTGGCCATCTGTCATCATAAAAACCATGGGTTTCCAGTCGCCCTTCACTTCCGCAGTCGTTTTGGTGACTTCTTGGCTGACTCTATCAGCCAACAAATTTAGTGCTGCGCCCATGCACGTCGTGCCACCTGCATCGAAGGAGGGAATTTGGAACTGGAGCAGTTCTGTCAGCGGGACTACTTGTTGGGCGGTGTCCGAAAAAGTAATCACGGACAAATAGGCCGCTTCAAGCGCTGAAGGATCCTGACGTAGCGTAGCCACGAGGTTCTGCACGCCATTTCGGACAGCCTCAATGGGCTCACCAGACATCGAGCCAGAGGTGTCAATTAAAAGATAAACGGGCAAACGACGCATTTGATACTCCCTAGTTATACGTTGAGAAAATAACGAAAACCCACAATGACAAGGATGGCGTACATGGCAGCCACCAAATCGTCGAGCATTACACCAAAACCATTTTTTAGATTGTTATCGACCCACGAAGCCGGCCATATTTTGACAATATCGAAGAAGCGGAACGCGGCAAACGCGCCCGCCCACCAGATTGGCGTCATCGGGGTAATGGCCAGCACCATGGCAAAGCAGGCAATCTCGTCCCAGACAATCCCAGGATGATCAGCTTCACCGACAGCCTTGCCAGTAACAGCGCAAATCCAGATGCCAACCAAGAACAGGACCGCCAGAATGACGGCCTGGGTCAACATGGGCAAACCGGACATGACGTAGTAGAGCGGAAACCCCACCAGCGAGCCCACGGTGCCCGGTGCAACGGGGCTTAACCCCGAGCCGAACCCAAAGGCCACAAAATGAACCGGATGGGTGAGAACGAGTTTTGGGTCAGCTGATGTTTTAATCACGCCGACTTTGCGTACATGAAGTGTTGTTTTTCACGGCGACTCTGGATAAATAGGGTCAGTGTTCCGCATGGGAAAATTCTACTCCACGCTCACGCCGTGCTGGGCGCACAACGCACCCAATCCACCCGCATACCCTTGCCCTACCGCTTTGAACTTCCATTCTCCACCGTGACGGTAGATTTTCCCAAAAACCATGGAGGTTTCGGTTGAATAGTCTTCAGAAAGGTCGAAGCGGGCCACTTCCACATCGTTGTCCATATTGACCAGACGGACGAATGCATCCATTACTTGGCCAAAGTTCTGTTTGCGTGCTTCCGCATCGTGGATGGTGACGCCAATGACCAAGCCATGAACACCTGGCGGGACTTTGTCGAGAAAAACCTTGATAGCTTCATCGTCACCGTCACCATCACCGGTACGATTGTCGCCAGTATGTTCAATCGCACCGCAATCCGACAGCAGCTTGTTATAGAAGATGAAGTCGGCGTCAGAACGGACTTTTCCGTTTTCGCCGACCATGAACATGCTCGCGTCAAGATCGAAGTCGACTCCATCGGTAGAACGCGCTTCCCATCCCATCCCAACGAGAATGTTCTTGAGATTGGGCTCGGTCTTGGAAAGATTGACGTTGGCGCCTTTTTGTAAGCTAACTCCCATTTCTATCTCCTAAATAGTGCTTGTGTTCAAGATCAAGCTGGAGTGCCGCCCGTCGTCACCCGACTGGTGGTGGCAGTCACAATTCACGTGGCCCAGGAGCGCAAGCGAAATTTAGCATGGTGCACGACGTTTTCATTCGCCTTTTCAATCTTAAACGGGTGTTAATATTACCCGATTCTACCTTTCTGAAGACTATTCAACCGAAACCTCCATGATCTTCGGCGAAGTTTATCGTCACGGTGGAGAATGGGAATTCAAAGCGGTATGACAAGGCTATGCGGGCGGTCTGCGCGCGCTGGCGATTCATCACGGTGTGGATGTACAGTAAGAATGTCGTTACGAAATTTAGTCACGATAGATAGGCGCGATAGTAATGCGTATTTTTATTCACTTCTTCAAGGAGCATATTTCATGGCAATTAGTCTGCAAAAAGGCGGCAACATCAATCTGAGCAAAGAAGCGCCCTCCCTCAAAAAGATGGTGATCGGACTCGGCTGGGATCCACGCGCAACCGACGGCGCGAAGTTCGATCTTGACGCTAGCGCGTTCATGTTGAAGGCGGATGGCAAGGTTCGTTCCGACGCCGATTTCATTTTTTACAACAATCTGAAATCGACGGATGGGTCTGTCGCCCACGCTGGCGACAATACAGACGGAGCTGGTGAAGGCGACGACGAAAAAATCTTGGTTGATTTGTCGGCGGTTCCGCCTGAAGTTGACAAAATCACGATCGTAGTCACCATCCACGATGCCGAGTCGCGCAAGCAAAACTTCGGCATGGTCGGAAAATCCTATATTCGCTGCCTCGATGCCAATGGCGACAAGGAAGTTGCGCGTTACGACTTATCGGAAGACGGCTCGACTGAAACAGCGATGATCTTTGGTGAAATTTACCGCGCTGGTGCTGAATGGAAATTCAAGGCAGTCGGACAGGGCTTCGCAGGCGGACTCGGCCCACTCGCACGGTCGTTCGGCGCTAACGCTTGATCGATTATCGAGACACTGCATGATGCTATTCGCACGGGGCCAACGCCTGTAAATTCGGGATGTCATCCCGATGAGCGCCTTTCGAGTAGATATTGCCGTGCCTGGCTTGCCGGTCGATTGCGCCTGTTTTGGGCAGGACTCGACCGGCAAGTTATCCGATGATCATCACATGACGTTTCTCAATCAACCTCGTACTCCTTGCGGCGGGGTTGATGTGTTCGGCGCAGAATATCCGGCCTGCTTCGCCTTCAAGCTTGATCTCCTGCCTGCATCCATTGACCGTGTTGTGGTTGCCGTCAGAGCAATCCGATGCTGTCTTGTATGATTTTCTGATGAAGGAATACCCGGACTGGCTGAAGCTGGCAGCCCGGCAAGGTTTGCTTGCATAAGGCGCTTCCTCCACTGCACTATTCCACAGCAGAGAATATTTGAAATGACAGTATTTACTTCAACCGGCGAGGTTGATCCATTTCTTCACGTTGCCCTACAAAAGGGTGACAAAATCTATTGCGAGTCTGATGCGATGGTGATGATGGAAACCACGCTTGACCTTAAAGGAAAAATGACTGGCGGCATTGGCAGCGCGATCATGCGCCGCTTTGCCAACGGTGAATCATTTTTTCAGCAACACATTGAAGCCGTGCGTGGAAATGGCGATTGTCTTCTGTCGCCGGTGTTGCCCGGCGCGCTTGAAATTGTCGACATCGGTGCGCAGCAATATTTGTTGAACGATGGTGCTTTCGTAGCCGCCACATCGGGTACGGAACTGAAAGTGCGGATGCAAAGCATCGGCAATGCCCTGTTTGCGCAGTCGGGCGGGTTCTTTGTTATGGAAACATCCGGTTCTGGTCAAGTCGTCGTGTCGGGGTTCGGATCGATGTTCAAACTTGATGTCGCACCCGGGAAGGACGTGATCATCGATAACTCTCATGTTGTGTGCTGGGATAGCACACTGCAGTACGAAATTTCCGTGACCACCGGCAACGGTGGTGGGCTGGGTGGAATGCTCGGCAATCTCGTCAACAGCGTAACCAGCGGAGAAGGCATCGTTTTGAAATTCAGTGGATCTGGCAAGGTTTTCATCTGTTCACGAAATCGCGATTCATTTGTCAAAATGATGAATAAAAAGTGACCAGGCAGCAGGATAGGTATCTAGTATTTCACCTGGGGTAAGCGCCACCGGCTTCAGGCCATCAACAATTCAATCACATAAGGAGTTCGGCATGGCTATCAATCTGACAAAAGGTCAAAAAATATCCCTCGATAAAGAGGCTGGCGTCAAGTTAACCAAAATAATCATGGGATTGGGATGGGATGCAGTCAAATCCAAAGGGTTCCTTGGGTTTGGCGGCAGTGCGCCTGATATCGATCTCGATGCTTCCTGCGTCATGTTTGACGAACAGGGAGCTCAGGTCGACGCTGTCTGGTTCCGCCAGTTGCACTCGAAGGATGGTTCAGTGGTTCATACCGGCGATAATCGTACCGGTGCCGGCGATGGTGACGATGAGCAAATCATTGTTGATTTGACAAAGGTGCCTGACAACATCAAAAGCTTGGTGTTTACAGTGAATAGTTTCACCGGCCAGAATTTCTCGCAAATCGAAAATGCGACCTGCCGCATCGTTAATGGAAGCGATAAGAAGGAAGTTGCGCGCTTCAACCTGTCAACATTGGGCTCGCATAATGCGCAGATCATGGCCAAGATTTATCGTCATGGCGGCGAATGGAAAATGCACGCTATCGGTGAAATCGGCAATGGCCGTACCTTCGATGAACTGATGCCGCAGATTACTCCCCACTTGTAAGAGATCCATGCAGCGCGTCTGGTTCAATAAAACATTCTCATCCGTTGCTGCAGCCATCCGCCTGATTCGTGAGGCGGATGGCTGCGCCGATTATTACATTCTGTGTAGCAGTACCAATCCGCATGCGCCCGCTTTTCTGGCAGCGCACGAATCGGCCATTGAGCCGAGCGGTCTGAAAGGTGAAGCCTACCTGGATTGGTGTCTGCATTTTTGCAGAGAAAATTGCATCGGAATTTTTGTGCCCGGCAAGGAGGCAAGCCTAGTGAGCGCGGCACGCGCGCAGTTTGCTGCGCAGGGAACACGGGTCTTGTGCACAGCATCGCAGGAAGTGCTGCACTTATTGCACGACAAGGCGCGTTTTTATCAAACGGTTGATTTGACGCTCGCGCCACCTGCGGCATTTCGGGTGGTTGAAAATGCCGTGCAATTCGACGCCGCTTATCGCGAACTCAGAAAGGAACATTCGAAGCTATGCCTGAAGCCTTCGGTTTCCGTCTATGGACTTGGCTTTTCCGTCATTGATGAAGAACGTTCCAGCGCGCAATTGCTGCTCGAAGGCGTTCAGTATCACATCGGTCTTGACGATCTCCGGCGTGGCCTCTCCGCCATGGGTGAATTCCGCACAATGCTGGTAATGGAATACCTGAATGGACATGAGTACAGTGTCGATTGCGTTGGTGACAATGGACGTCTGATTTGCGCGATTCAGCGCAAGAAAGCCATGGTCGCCGGTCAGGGGCAAACCATTGATATGCGACACGATATTTTGGAAAGTGTCAGACAGTTGACCGCTGTCTATGGATTGAACGGCGTGTTCAATGTGCAATTCCGCGAAGGGAAAAACGGACTCGGCCTGCTTGAAATCAATCCGCGCATGTCAGGTGGAATTGCGATGGCATGTCTGGCAGGGCCCAATCTGCCTTACTTGGCCTTGAGGGGATTCGATCTCGGCTTCGAGGGCTTGCCGATTCCGGCAATTCGCGCTGGCATTCGCGTGGCAGAAATGGCGTGCGCGACGGAGTTGCAGTGAACCTAATAATCGACAAGCCGCAAGCCCTGGCGGCAGAGGCGAGGATAGTCGCGTTACCAACCGGCTTGATGGAACTGAAGGTTGATGCCGGTCCATTCCGCCTTGATGATTTGATCGGGTTTGCGGCGCGCGCAAACGCCAAGCGCGGCTTCTTATTTCTCAGCAAGGTATTGGGCAAGCACTGGCCGGTGGCGCCGTGGGTTATGCGCAATATCCACGGCGCGCTAGCCGCGCAGGTGCCAGCAGATTTGCCAGGTCCGGTGGCGTTCATTGCAATGGCTGAAACCGCCATTGGATTGGGACAAGGGGTTTTTGAAGCCTATATTCAAGCCAATCCGGCCAAGGCAGCATTATTTCTGCATACGTCGCGCTATCACGTAGGCGATACGCAGATCATCGAATTCCAGGAAGCGCATAGCCATGCGCCGCGCCAGTTCTTGCATATGCCAACGGATGAGGCTTTGCGCAATCTCTTGCTCAGCGCACGATCGCTGGTTCTGGTCGATGATGAAGCCAGTACCGGTAATACCTTCCTGAATTTGACTGCAGCGTGCCGCGTCCTGAACCCGGCTATCGAGCGCGTGCATCTGGCAGTGATTACCAATTTCATGGGGCAGACAGCGAATGACGCGCTGTCGCGCCGCTTCGCGATCGAGGTCACGACAGGCGCGGCGCTCAGTGGCGAATATACATTCACGGCTGGGCAATTGCAGCAACCAACGGCTGCGGCGCAATTATTCGAAGCGCATGCTGATCGGGGAGCAAGCGCATCATTTGGCAGGCTGGGCCTTGATCGTCCTCTCTCCGTGCCAATTGAATTGGCCGGTCGCCTCTGTGCCTCCATCCTGCCCGGGGAGAGGGCGCTGGTGCTCGGTACGGGAGAATTCATGCACATGGCATTTCAACTTGGGTGCGGGCTCGAAGAGCATGGCATTGACGTCGTGGTGCAAGCAACTACCCGTTCTCCGATTTTGCAATGGGGCGCTGTTGGTCATGCGATGTGCTTCCCCGACAATTACGGAGAGGGCGTGGAAAATTACCTCTATAACGTCGCCCCGGACCAGTATGATCACGTTTTTATCTGCCACGAGACGCCGCCTAATGCGGCGCTGCATCAGCTTGCGGATGCGGTCGGTGGCCGTTTATTTCATTTTTCGTCCGAGAATAAAATTGAAGAAATACCTGTTCGTTGACCTAGACGACACTTTGTTCCAAACGCCCGGTAAGTGTGCGAATGAACAAGATTTGCGTCCTGTGGCCTATCTAAAGGACGGCGCAGCCTGTTCCTTTTCCACCGCGCGCCAGCGTGCCTTGTTTGACCTGATGCAGCGTGAAATGACGCTGATTCCTACCACTGCGCGTAACCGCGATGCCATGAGCAGGGTTGACTTGCCTTTTTCCAGCTATTCCATCGTCGATTACGGCGGTCTCATCCTGGAGCCGGGAGGCGCGCTGGATTACGATTGGACCGAAACGATGCGCGTTGACATGGAGCGCGCCTTCGGCGGCCTGAAAGAGGCGATGCGAGTGATTGACGATTACGCGGAAAGCACGGGACAGGAAGGCCGAGCGCGCCTGATCGAAGATTGCGCCATCCCTTTTTACGTCGTGGTCAAGGACCCGCAAAAAAAACCAGAAGTACTGGAGCGACTCGAACGCGAGGCCGTCGGGCCATGGATCGAAGCAGAAGGAAGAGATTTTTTCATTCATCGCAATGGCAACAACCTGGCGGTACTGCCAAAGACATTGAACAAGGCACGCGCCGTTGCATATTTACGCCAGCGGATACAAGCCGAACATGGTGAGATCATGACCTTCGGCATGGGTGACAGCAAATCGGATGCGCGCTTTATGGCGGCCTGCGATTATGCGATTATTCCCGGCGGCAGCCAACTGGCTGCGCTGACGGTGGGTGCGCTATGAACTTAATGGACAACCGGGGTTTTTGTGGAAGCTATCGACCCGGCGACGTTGATTTCTTGTTAAAGCGCCTGGCGCAGCAGCCGTTTGTAGATATTGAGCGCAAGGAGCAGTTGATACAGTCTGGCCAGCGCCACTACAGTGAAATGTTGTCGCCGGAAGCGTTGCCTTCGGCGCGCTACCTGAAAATATTCAAGGACGCTTACGCAACCAATCGTCAACAGATGGCAAGCGATTGCCTAGCGCTGGCATCGTTGATAGCGGCGCGGCGCGGCGCTTCCATTACCCTGGTATCACTGGTACGCGCGGGAACGCCGGTTGGCGTCATTCTCCAGCATCTGTTGCGGCGTGTCATGGGGCGGCAAGTTGCTCATTATTCGGTATCCATTATCCGGGATCGCGGGATCGACGAAGTGGCGCTTCGCTATATTCTGGCGCAAGGCCATGCACCGGAGTCGATTGTGTTCATTGATGGCTGGACCGGTAAAGGCGTGATTTCGCGCGTGCTGGAGCAGGCCGTGGCCGATTTCAATCAGCGCAATGAGGTATTGATCGACGCTGGCCTCTATGTACTGTCGGATCTGGCCGGCACCGCTGCGTGCGCGGCATCGTCGCTTGACTACCTGATACCGTCCAGTATTTTGAATGCGACCATATCGGGATTGGTCAGCCGTTCGGTATTGAACGAATCGATTGGACCCGGTGACTTTCATGGTTGTGTTTATTACGATGGATTCGAGCCGCACGATCTGTCGCGTGAATTTGCAGACGGCTTGATCGCCGATGGCGTTGCGCTGGCTGCACGTGATGGGATACCAGAAATAGCGGCAATTGATCGTGCTGCAGTCGCCGCAGTCTCTAAGGACTTTTTGCAGGCACTGATGTTGCAGCATGGAATTTCCGACGTAAACCTTGTCAAGCCTGGCATCGGCGAAGCCACGCGGGTCTTGTTGCGCAGGGTGCCGCACCTGTTGATTCTACGCAATCCGGACGCGCCGGATGTCGCGCATTTGAAGTTGCTTGCCACAGAAAAATCGGTTCCGATTATCGTCGATTCCAATTTATCTTACCAAGCCGTGTCGCTTATCAGGAGTGCCTTGGATGGCTAATATAAAAACGCTAGGCGCCTCCTTGTACGTGCCAGCATCACACAAGGACTTGCAGCAGATTGCCGACGGAGAATTGCTTGGCGAGTTGCGCTCGCTTATTTTTTGCACCGAGGATGCTGTTGCCGATAGCGAACTGAGTTACGCCTTGTTCAATTTGTCACTGGTGCTTCAATTAATGATTGAGCGACCGGAAACGGATCGTTTCGTGCGTGTCCGCAACCCAGATGTCATGCAGCGCGTGCTGGAGATGCCTGGCTCGGAAAAATTGACCGGCTTCGTGCTACCGAAAACGACGCGGCACAATTTCGACGCCTATTTCCGACAAGTGCGCAAGACCCGCCACATGTTGATGCCGACTCTTGAAACAGCCGAAGTGTTTGACGAAGCAGAAATGAAGCTGTTTCGGCAATGCCTGGAGCGGCCGGGCGTTCGTGATCACATCCTTGCATTGCGCATCGGCGGCAATGACCTGCTGGCCTTGCTGGGCATACGCCGACCACGCAACATGACCATATACCGGACGCCGCTGGGCCCGATCATTGCGAAACTGGTGACGACATTCCGGCCTTACGGTTTTGTCTTGACTGGGCCGGTTTTTGAACATCTTGACAATCCGTCGCTGCTGGCGCTGGAGGTGCAGGAGGACCTGGCCTATGGGATGGTCGGCAAGACTGCCATACATCCAAGCCAGGTTGCGCTGATTGAACATCACTACCGTGTGCAGCCCAATGATGTCGAGGTGGCATTGCGGATGTTGGATCCGGCAAGTCCCGCAGTATTCAAAATGCATGATTCCATGTGTGAAGTTGCCACACATCGCGCCTGGGCGCATGGCATCGTCGAGCAGGCGCGCGTGTTTGGCACCCATCACGTAGGCGATGATAGCAATGGCGTGAATGGTGTGGTCGGCATTGGTATCTGATGTTTTGCGCCATTATTGAATGACCCACAAAATTTAAAGTAAGGATGGCAAACAATGACTGATTTCGCGCGCGGGCAAAAAGGAAAATTGGCAGATATGGGATGTACGGGACCATTTCCTATCGTGTTGAACATTGCGGCACAAGGGATGGAGATTGATATTGCCTGTTTTGGTCTCGATGCCAATGACAAGCTGTCCGATGACCGCTACATGGTTTTCTTCAATCAAAAATCCTGTCCTGGCGCTGCGGTGACACTGGAAATCGACGCTGGAAAGTCGACCTTTGCCACTGATTTATCGCGCTTGCCGGATTCAATTCACAAGCTTGTTTTTGCGGCATCGATCGGCGGTGAAGGAACCATGCGTAAGTTGGGCTCCAGTTCGATGCATCTTGGCAGCACCGCATTTATATTTTCAGGCGCCGATTTTCAGGATGAAAAAGCTGTGATTGTCGGCGAGATCTACAAGCGCGATGGCCTATGGCGTTTCGGCGCGGTTGGGCAGGGATTCAACGGCGGTTTATCTGCGTTGTTGACACATTTCGGCGGCGCCGAGGCAGTACCAGCCCCAGCCCCGGCAGCAGCGCCAGAACCAAAGAAAATATCGCTCTCCAAGATCACGCTTGAAAAACGCGGCGACAAAGTGTCGCTGGAGAAATCCGGTAGCCGTGGTTTTGGGCGCATACGCGTCAACCTGAACTGGAATCAGGCAGCACTCCCTATCGTGGAGCCCAAAAAGTCTGGATTTTTGAGCAAAATCATGGGTGGCGGGCAAGCAAAGCGGAATACTGGCATTGACCTGGACCTGGGATGCATGCTTCAACTGAGTGACGGCACACCGGGTTGTGTGCAGGCGCTCGGTAATAGCTTTGGACAATTCGACAAGCCGCCTTTTCTCTATCTGGAAGGTGACGACCGCTCCGGCGCCAATACTGATGGAGAAAATCTGTTCATCAATGGTGATCAGCTTAATCACATTAAACGCCTGCTGATATTCACCTTCATCTATGACGGTGCGCCGAACTGGGCTGCCACTAACGGCGTAGTCACCATCGAGGCGCCTGGCCAGGCGCCTGTGGAAGTCAGGTTAGATAACGGAACCGATGCGACGATGTGCGCAATCGCAATGATAGAAAATAACGGCGGCAAGCTGCAAATAACCAAGCTCGTCGAATATTTTCAACACAGAGGAGGCGTGAGCACGCACCAACAGATGAATGACCGTTTCGGATTCGGACTGCAGTTCAAAGCAGGCTCGAAGGATTGATCGGTATATTGAGTGGTGATGCTGGCAAAGCTGGATTGTTCTGGCTTGGCCTGAATTATTCTGAAATTTATACTGGGCGATGTAGAACGCAGCAAGTCAGGGTCAAGTCTCAATACAGTTCGGTTAAGTCTTGCAAAACCACATTTTCCCCTCCTTAAAAAAGGAAGCTCAGCGCGTGAGTTGAGGGCTGTTAGGCAGGGGGACGGTGGGCGCGTTGGCCTCCCTCACCTTGCTCACATTAACCACAAAATATTCGGTGTCGCCGAAGCAGCTTGTCGGAATGAATTTGTGCTGCTGGTAATTCAGTACAACCCGTTCGCCGGCGAGTGCGTTGACGCGGCGTGCGGTAGCGTCGTCGGGGATGGTGAAGCTGAATTTCTCCGGGATTGCGCCGGGCATGGTGACCAGGGCCAGTTCGCCTTCCCATGTTTTGCACAGCCAACCTTTCTTGGAGAGTTTCTGCACATAGCCTACGCGTTCGCCCTCGGAAAAGGTCCAGTGCAGGGTCAGCCAGGTCCAGCCCATGACCAGCAGGGTCAGCACGACGAAAGTGACGATGACGTTACGCAGAAATTTGGATTTCATGGGACAGCTCGGTGTTTGGATGGCGGCGCCAGTTTAGCATCGGTACCAGACGATCTGGCTCAAAGTGGCCTAACTTCCTTCCTTCCAGCCTTCGGCCACTCCCAAGGCGGCATTGGCTCTTTATCAGCCCATAGGTCAACTCTGCTTGACCTCGCCACTACCTCTGCGCTGCTCGCGATATGGGCAAGGCTCTAGATTGACTACGACTTAAAAGCACGGGATACTTCTAAAATCTGACCTCTATGAGTTTTCTAATGAATGGATAATGCAGCTATCGGCTTTCCGCCGACGACGATCGCCGTGTTCGTGAGCCTAGCAATCATCGCGCTTGCGATTGATTTGCTGACTCACAACAAAGACAAGCCAGTGACATTGGCCAATGCTTCGATGTGGTCGATCTTCTGGGTCATCATTTCGATGGCATTCGCCCTCTTTCTCCACGAAACCCACGGCGCTGAAACTGCCAGTCTGTTCCTTACCGGCTATGCGCTTGAGAAGGTTCTGTCAGTCGACAACCTGTTCGTGTTCATGGCGATTTTTGCTTGGTTCAAAATTCCGGATGGCCTGCGCCACCGCGTTTTGTATTGGGGCATTATCGGCGCGATTGTTTTCCGAGGTATTTTCGTTGCCATCGGTACTGGCCTGCTCGCGTTCGGTCCTTGGGTCGAGATCGTTTTCGCAGCGCTTGTTGCAGGGACCGCGGTGATGATGCTGCGCGCGATGCTGCGCGCTGAGGGCGACGATGAAGATGTGGATTACTCTAACCACTTCGCCTATCGCTTTGCCAGCAAATTGTTCCCAGTTTGGCCAAAACTGTATGGCCATAACTTCTTCGTTAAGCGCTCCGAACTCGAGCAGGAACTGAAGAAACCTGAAAACAGCGGGATGACCCTCGCACAGAAAGGTGTGTGGTTCTCCACGCCCCTGTTCCTGTGCGTCGTGGTTGTTGAAATCTCTGACATTCTGTTCGCTTTTGATTCTGTACCTGCGGTCATCGCCGTGAGCAAAGAGCCTCTGATAATCTACAGTGCCATGATATTCGCCATTCTTGGCCTGCGTACCATGTACTTCGTGCTGGAAGCCTTGAAGCACCTTCTGGTCCATTTGGAGAAGGCGGTTATTGTCCTGTTGTTCTACATCGCGGGCAAGCTTGCCCTCAACGCAACCAACCACCTGTTCCACCACGGCTATACCATTGATCCGCACACCAGTTTGGCCGTGGTCTTGGTTGTTCTCGCAATAGGCATCGTTGCCAGTGTGCTGTTCCCCGGCGCTGATAAAAAATAAAGGGGAAACTCAGCAATGTGGCAAAGAATCATCAAATCCACTATTGCATTATTCGCATGTCTAAGCACTGCAGTGACGCTTGCCGGCTCATTGCCAGAAAGTGGACCGCTTGAAAACATATATGACGGCCAAGCCCCCTTTCGAATCAAGACCACTAACGCCGGCGAGCATTACTACGTCAAGCTGACCCACCCTGGCTCGACGGTTCCGGTCGTGCATTTCTTTATTCGGTCAGGCGGCACGATCGAAGCGGATGTACCACTTGGTACGTACGAACTGAAATATGCGACCGGCAAGGACTGGAGCGACGCGGAGAGTCACTTTGGACCTCGAACTAACTACTGGAAATCCGGGAAGCGCGTTACCTTTTCCTTCGATGGCAACCAGTACGCCGGGAATGAGGTTCAACTGATCATGCAACGCACGGGCAATTTGAGTAGAACCAAGATTCAAAAAAAACAGTTCTGATCCACGATGCACGCTGATGAACGGAAGCGCGGTAACAAATAAAAAACCAACCGCGCAACAGGGGGGTAAATAAATGAAGGCATTGGGATGGTTGATGGTTATCGGGCTGATCGCCTGGGGGGTGATTAGCGCCCAGTCAAATTCAGTGGGTAGTAACGGCGGAAAAACTGCTGCAGTTGCCTTTACCGAACCACCCCAAGCGCTGCCCCTATCAGGCCCCATGGGCATCGAAAACCCTGGGGTGGCGCCACTCACGATTACTACCCGCAACGACGGGTACAACTACTTTGTTAAAGTGGCACACCCGGGCACCACTCAAAGCGTCAGCGAGTTTTTCATCCGCAGCGGTGAGTCCGTAGTAACCCAAGTGCCACTCGGCACCTACGAACTCAAGTACGCATCTGGTAAAACTTGGTATGGGCCAGTGCATATGTTCGGTCCGGAAACCAGTTATTCCAAGGCCGACACCCAGTTCGACTTCGTGGATAACGGATACCAGGTCAGTGGTTACACGGTCGAGTTGTACACCCAAGCCAACGGCAATCTCCGCATGTCGGGGATATCCGCAAACCAATTCTGAGGAATCCAATGCGCAGACTACCTATCTTCTTCGTCCTGGATTGCTCCGAGTCGATGGTGGGTGAGAACCTAAAAAAATGGAAGACGGTCTGCAGATGATCGTCCGTACGTTACGCACCGACCCGCATGCCCTTGAGAGCGCAATGGCAACCAGAACTCGGGCAAAGTCATTTTTCATAACTAGGGGGCAACCCGTGGGTGATCATGGACTGATGTATGCCAGGGGCTTGGCGGTTTCCAAGGATTATTTACGTGCTTATATGTGGTTTCATCCATGAAAAGTTTCACCCGTTCTTTGTTTCTGGCGCTGGCACTCACCACGGGCGCGTGGGTGCAGGCCCAGACGTTTGAGCAGTCGTTTGCGGCACTTGAGCGCAAGGATTACCGCACGGCTTTTGCAGGGTTTAAAAAGCTGGCCGAGCAGGGGGCTGCCGGCGCGCAGTTCAACTTGGGCTTGATGTATCGCACCGGCCAAGGCGTGCCCCAGGACGACCAGCAAGCCGTAGCGTGGTACCGCAAAGCCGCCGAGCAGGGGCAGGCCATGGCGCAGTCCAACCTAGGCTTGATGTATCACACCGGCCAAGGCGTGCCAAAGGACGAACAGCAAGCCGTAGTGTGGTACCGCAAAGCCGCCGAGCAGGGAGATGCCGGCGCGCAGTTCAACCTGGGCAATATGTATCACACCGGCCAAGGCGTGCGCAAAGACGAACAGCAGGCCGTGGCGTGGTACCGCAAAGCCGCCGAACAGGGGAATGCCGATGCGCAGTTCAACCTTGGCAATATGTATGACAACGGCCGAGGCGTGCGCAAGGACGAACAGCAAGCCGTGGCGTGGTTCCGCAAAGCCGCCGTGCAGGGGAATGCCAGCGCGCAGTACAACCTGGGCGTGATGTATGACAACGGCCAAGGCGTGCGCAAGGACGAACAGCAAGCCGTGGAGTGGTCCCGCAAAGCCGCAGAGCAGGGGCATGTCAAGGCGCAGATCAACCTGGGCTGGAGGTATGTCGAGGGCCGAGGCGTTGCCAAGGACGAGCAAATGGCTTATTTCTGGTGGGTGCTGGCCAGTGCACAGGGGAATCAAGATGCAGCAAAATTGCGTGATTTGGTGGGGTCGGACTTGTCACCAGAGCAACGTGCCGCCGCCCAAGCCTCCGCGCGCAACTGGCAGCCCAAAATCGCAGAGCAATTCCGATAGAGGCATGGTCTATTTCCTTTCAGCCTTCCGCCACTCCCAAGGCGGCATCGGCTCTGCATCAGCCCATAGGCCAACTCTGCCAGACCTCGCAGCTACCTCTGCGCTGTTGTAACTCAGTCGATCATCAAGGCTTTGCTCGTTTTGATACTTTTTGTAATGCCACCCACAGCCGCGCCGGACTTGTTCAAGGTTCACATCTTGGCCGTTCACCAGCACTTTACCTATAGCACGGCCATATCTATCCAACTTGCCCGATTCAACCGCTACAAGGCGGCCATAGGCTAGGTCGGACAGGCTTTTCTTGCAGATCTGACCGAATGGCTGAGCCTTCTCTGGGCTGTCGATGCCCGATAAACGGATTTTGTGTTGGGTGTTGGTTGCATCCAAAAGCGTTAGCGTGTCGCCGTCAGCAATGCCCACTACGCGACCCGTGATGACGTCGGCGTGAGACGCTGTGGTCAGCAGGGTGAGCATAATGAAAACGAGAGTTCCTGCTAGGTTAAAGTTGTTCTTCGTCATTAACTGGGTGGCTTTCATGGCTGATCTGCGGCGGACCAGAGGGCGCGAAGCGGCCTTTGGAACATCCGCTCGATGGAACAGTTGGACCACGCCGCTGGCATTGTTGGTCCGCGCATTTGGTCAACAACCGCTATATCGACCGCTTGCCCATTGCGCAAGAAAATTAGCCACCCCTCTCAAGACGCCTGACAAATGCCTCGATGTCAGGCGGTGAACCTCCAGCCACAAGGGCTTGGGGCACTGGCGCAAGGCAAGCAGCTTGGATTTCGAAAATGTGCGCATGGTGTTCTCTTTAATATTGGCTATGTCACTGTTAGTTGTTGAAGTGGGTTCATCCCCAGGGCGGCGAGCAGGATATTGCGGGGAGAAGGCGCGTTATGCGTTCGCTCGATCA
>JAAFGW010000268.1 GCA_010365175.1 Sulfuriferula multivorans
ACGCTGGCCGCAACCCCCTCGCTTTTTATCAAGGCAAGGTATGTTCTGGATGATTCCGGACCTTCATTTCTGTATTACAAAACCGAATTTCACCTGCGTGATCCGGCGCAACCGAATTTACGCAGCATGACCTGCGCCTGGGACCAAATGGCGCCCAGCAACCGGACCTTTATGCGGCACCTTACATTGAATGAAATTCGCCGTGCGCTGGGCAACTGGATCACGCTGATTCCGCCCAGAGAGATCTTGTGAAACCCGGGGATACAATCGTTTTGCCGGGTGCGCGCGTCAATTGTCGAAATGATGTTTTCTGCATATTTCAAAAGGCTAACGAAGGCACGTCTTGAGGCGCGTCGCGACACGGCCGAGAAGCAATGGAAATTTCAGCCGGACTCGGTTAAAGGGGTGACCGATACCAGGATCGAGTGATGATTTACTGAACCCGTGTCAGCTGGGGCGGCTTTGAATTCTGCCGATTTTCGTGGCTTTGCAGACGGGCGACCGGCATCCAGTTCGGCAGCGCTTCTGGACGATGAACATGGTAACCCTGCAAATAATCTACCCCCATGTTGTGCAGCAAGTCTGCCATGTCGGCGTCCTCAACCTGTTCCGCTATGGAAAGCATGCCGAAATCGCGGGCCAGTTGTGCAATTGAGCGCACGATGGCCTGATCGCGCCGGTCGTTCAGCATGCCGCGTACAAAGGCGCCATCTATTTTGAGGAAGTCAGCGGGTAAATTTTTGAGGTAAAAGAACGAGGAGGCATCGCGTCCGAAGTCATCCAGTGCCACTTTGCAGCCGCGTTCGTGCAACCCCTGGATCAAACGCTGAGCATCTTCGAGATTCACCACTGCGGCTGTTTCTGTTATTTCGAAACCAAGCCGCTCACCCGGCACGCCATAACGATCGAGCAACTGACATACCACGCCAAAGAAAGACTCGTCAGCGACCGTCTTCCCGGACAGATTGATGAAATACACCGCGTTGTCGTCGGGCTGCGCGGCCAGATAGGAGACGATGGCCTCGAGCATCCAGCGGTCAAGGGTTGGCGCCTGCCCATAGCGTTCCAACGCGGGCAGGAGCTTGGCCGGCCCCTCGATCACACCATTGCGTAGCCAGCGGATCAGCACTTCGTAATGCGGCTGGTCATGGCTGGTCGTGGGCTGAATCAACTGGCGGTAGGGAATGAATTGATTACCTTCCAGCGCCTGTGCAAAATCTGCTGCCCAGCCCATTTCCGCTTCCAACCTGCGGAATCCCACTTCATCGGCTTCATACAACATGACCCGACCGCTGCCTTCTGATTTGGCGCGGTAGCACGCCATGTCAGCCTGGATCATGATGTCTCCCGCAGTGGTTTCGGTTTGGGTAATGGGCGCAATGCCAGCGCAAGCGCCGAGCGTGAAACGCCGGCCTTTGTGTTTAAAGCGAAAATCGTGAATCCGTTGTACGAGGTCGCGGCAGATATTGATCGCCTTGTCAGGTTCTGTGTCAAACAGAATCAACCCGAACTCATCGCCGCCCAAGCGACCCAGATAAGCGTTGTCGGGCAAGTTGGCTTGCATGATTGTTGCAATTTCCATCAGCAGGGCATCGCCTACCGAGTGACCGCAGGTATCGTTCACCAGTTTGAATTGGTCGAGATCGATGTAGCAAAACGCATGCTGTTGCGATTGTTCGTGTGCGGTGCGCATGGCGCGCTCCAGGCGGCCCTCTACAGCCCGGCGATTGGGTAGTCGGGTCAAGGGGTCGTGAAAGGCCATGTCGCGCAAGCTGTCCAGCAGTTGCTTTTTCTCGGTTTCGTCACGCAGCACATACACCGCACCCATGCCACCGCCGCCGGTCAAGGGTGCACAGCTGAAGCTGATCGCGAGGTCCTGGCCGAGTTGTGTGCGCAACTGAGCGGATCCCGTTTTCCCATGCGGTGTGACGGGTGCCGACATGAAGCAGGCTGGCGATTCCTTATTGCCCCCTCCCTGATCGAGTTGTATGAGCTGGTCGAGCGGATGTGACTGGGCCTTGTCTAAGGGAATCCCGAGCAGGGTTTCGGCCGACGGGTTCAGATAAACCACCTGATTGAGCGCGTTAGTTACGATGACCGCATCGTTGATCGACTGCAGCGTCACCTGCCAGCGTTCCTTTTCCTCACTGATTGCCGCCTGGTCGAGCTTGCGCTGTGTGATGTCGAAACGAATGGATAAATATTTTAGCGGCTGGCCGTCGTCCCCCTTGATCGGGATGATGGTTGTGGCGGTCCAGAACAATCGACCCTCTTTGGCACGATTGCAGATTTCTCCGCGCCAGCTTCGGCCATTGATGATGGTTTCCCAAAGCTGGCTAAAGAATGCTGGATCGTGCCAGCCAGAATTGAGAATGCGGTGATTCTCCCCAACCAGTTCCTCACTGGTATAGCCACTGACAATGCTGAATAGCTCATTGCATGAGGTGATGTTGCCAGCAAGGTCGGACTCGGTCACGTAAGCTGAGCTGTCGAGCGCTTTTTGCTGCTCATTGAGGTCCGTCAGCAGATGCTCCAATGCCACACTCATGAGATTGAACGCATGCGTTGTTTCCCGCAACTCGGGCGGACTGTCCGCTCGAATCGGGATGCGCGCACTGTAATCGCCCGCTTCGATCCGTCGCGCTGTGGCGCGGAGTCGGTAAAGGTCTTTAAGGCTGAATTTCAGGATAATGTGTGTCAGCCAACCGAACAGAATGAATGCTGAGGCCAGAACCAGAAATAACCGGGTACCGAGATGCCACAGAAAATTTTCGTAAGCCTGTGGAGAAGGCTTGATCAGTAGATTTCCATAATCCATGCCACCGACGACCAGTTTTTTCTGAAGGACAGGGGTGTGCAGTTCAGTGAATGAATCAAACCATCCGGGGTGATCGGTTGAATGCTCAGGGGCCGATGCAAGCAAGGTGTGACCATTGGGGGCGGTGTATTCCGCAATGAGCAGATTGCCGGCTTCAACGGGGAGTTGAAGGTGCGCTTTCAGTGCGCTGTAATCATGCACGATAGCGGCATCGGTTACCACTTGAGTCAGCGCAGCGAGTTGGGCTGAGGCCTGAATCTTGAGAGCAACACTGGCGTCTTGCCGGGCAACTTGCAATGCCTGCTGTCCTGTCAGTGCGAGTACTCCTAACAAAACCACCCACCCCGCACCCATGATGCGGCCCTGCACACTCCATCGCGAAAGCTTCAGGGATTGAAGGCGGTGGGAAATGCGTAAGGGGAGAATAGCGCTCATGCGAGGTGAATCGGCCGCATTCCACTTTCCTGAAGCGCACGTAAAACTTCTTCAGCTGGCAATGTGCAACTACAAACCGCGTGGCAATGGATTCAGGATTTTTTGCGCGCGCGTGGATGGGCCTGGTCGTAAACCTTCGCAAGATGATGCCAGTCGAGATGGGTGTAAATCTGTGTGGTACTGATGCTGGCGTGGCCGAGCATCTCCTGAACTGCGCGAAGATCGCCGGACGATTGCAGCACATGGGTGGCAAATGCGTGGCGCAGCATGTGCGGGTGAACGTGCTGGCCGAAGCCGGCTTGCAGGGCCCAACGATTGAGTCGTAATTGAATGCTGCGTGGGGTGAGACGGCTACCGCGCTGGCTGACGAACAGCGCGGGCGTATTGTCATGCGCCAATGGAAGCCGGTGTTTCATCCAGGCGGTTAGGGCGGTCAACGCCTGGCGGCCCACCGGAACAAGTCGGGTTTTGCGCCCTTTGCCGGTGACCTGCGCTTCGCCGGCTTTCAGGTCGAGGTCGTTCAGATCGAGCTCACTGAGTTCGGACAGCCGCAGTCCGGACGAATAAAACAATTCAATCATGGCGCGGTCGCGTGCCAGC
>JAAFGW010000269.1 GCA_010365175.1 Sulfuriferula multivorans
CAACTTCCGGAAATCCTTAGGGTTCATCGCAACACCTATCTGCTTGATTCAGATGCATATAACATAGACCAATATTGAACGGTTACATAGCCATAATGAACCTTGATACCATGCCTGGTTGGGTGGCCTGGCTGGCACAGGATGCGGATGGCGCGCTATGGGGTTATGAAGTCGAGCCCAACAAGCAGCATAACGGGTGGTATGAGAACGAAGTGGGGCGCATTGTGCGACTGGGCCAAACGGCGGCGCCGGCAGACTGGGAGGCGACCCTGAAGCGCAGGGAATAACCGGGCCTACAAGCCGAGGTCTTGCCACATGGCATCGACTTTTGCCTTCACCGCTGCATCCATCACAATCGGCGTGCCCCACTCGCGGGCGGTTTCCCCCGGCCATTTGTTGGTGGCGTCGATCCCCATTTTGCTGCCGAGTCCGGAGACCGGGCTGGCGAAATCCAGGTAATCGATCGGCGTATTTTCAACCAGCAGGGTGTCGCGTGCCGGGTCAACGCGGGTGGTCAGTGCCCAGATCACTTCTTTCCAGTCACGCACATTGACATCATCGTCGGTGACGATAATGAACTTGGTATACATGAATTGGCGCAGAAAACTCCACACCCCAAACATCACCCGCTTGGCATGGCCGGGGTAACTCTTCTTCATGCTCACCACCGCCATGCGGTAAGAGCAGCCTTCTGGCGGCAGATAAAAGTCGGTGATCTCGGGAAACTGCTTCTGTAGCAGCGGCACGAACACTTCGTTCAGCGCCACGCCGAGAATCGCTGGTTCATCCGGTGGCTTGCCGGTGTAGGTGCTGTGATAGATCGGGTCGCGCCGCATCGTCATGCGCTCGATGGTGAACACCGGGAACGTTTCCTGTTCGTTGTAGTAGCCGGTGTGGTCGCCGTACGGGCCTTCGAGCGCAGTTTCACCCGGATGGATCACGCCTTCGAGCACGATTTCGGCCGAGGCCGGCACCTGCAAATCGCTGCCCAGACATTTCACCACTTCGGTCTTGGCGCCCCGCAGCAGACCGGCGAACTGGTATTCCGACAGGGAATCCGGCACCGGCGTTACGGCGCCGAGTATCGTCGCCGGATCGGCGCCCAATGCAACCGCAATCGGAAACGGCTTGCCGGGATTCGCCAGTTGATGCTCGCGAAAATCCAGTGCGCCCCCCCGATGCGCCAGCCAGCGCATGATGAGTTTGTTGGGTGCGATCACCTGCTGACGGTAGATGCCGAGGTTTTGCCGCGCCTTGTGCGGACCGCGGGTGACAGTCAGTCCCCAGGTGACGAGTGGAGCTACATCCCCCGGCCAGCAATGCTGTACTGGCAGCCGGGATAGGTCCACGTCCTTCCCTTCCCATACGATTTCCTGACATGGCGCGCTGCGTACTACCTTTGGCGCCATGTTCAACACCTGCTTGAGCACGGGCCATTTATCCCAGGCATCGCGCAGGCCTTTTGGAGGCTCCGGCTCCTTCAGGTAGGCCAGCAGTTTTCCCACTTCGCGTAGCCTGCTGGGGTCGTCTTCCCCCATCCCCAGCGCGACACGTTTGACGGTGCCGAACAGGTTCGCCAACACCGGAATGGAATGGCCTTTGGGATTTTCAAACAACAATGCCGGCCCGCCGGCGCGCAGAACGCGATCGGCGATTTCGGTCATCTCAAGTTTGGGATCGACTTCCACGGCGATGCGTTTGAGTTCGCCCATTTTTTCGAGTTGGGCGATAAAGTCCCGCAGGTCGTGGTAAATCATGAGGGCATCTCTAAAAATCCAGATTTCATCCCAACTGCTGCGTTGCGGGAAAAATTTTATGTCCCCGGTTTGACCGGGGACGGTATCCTTTGCGGGCTTGCTGACATATCAAACATATGCGGCGCTGCCAAATTTTCCCCGCGCCTTGCATTTGGGCGAACTCTGAATTTTTAGAGGTACCCATGAATGCGTGTCAGGTTGGGCGATGAAAATAATTGTGGCTGAACACCTTCCGCGCGGAGACCTGAGCGATCCATGCGATCAGATCGTCTCGCCGACACAGCGCGTGCGCGGAGGCGGCCGCTATCAATTGATATATTCGAACAAAACAACAACCTTGGTTACGCCACTTGTGGTGCGCGCAATTTCGGTGGCGATCATGGCTTCGTCTTTCGTGACCAGGCCCATCAAATAAACGATGGCGGCTTCTGTCACAATTTTGACTTTGGTGCCGGGCACTTTCTCGTCCCGCAACATGCGCGCCTTCACCTTGCTGGTGATGGCCGTATCATTTGCATCAGACGTCAGCGAAGTGGCACCCGATACGCTGAGTTCGTTGTATACGGCTCGTACATCCGGAACGCCTTTGACGATTTCGCCCGAACGCGTGCGAGTGGATTCGTCCCGTACCTGACCAGTCAGCAGCACCTGACGGTTATAGCTGGTGGTGGAAATGTTAGCGGAGTTTTTTGGAAAGGCATCGCTCAGGCGGCTTTGCGCGCGCAGTTCGATTTCCTGGTCACTCACAAATACGCCTGCGGTGCGGCGATCCAATGCGACTGCAGATCCTGTTGCCGCGGCCCCGCCCACCACGGCGGTAGCGCATCCTTGCAATTGTGATAAGACGAGACCTGCCAACGCGATGTGTATAAGTTTCTTCATTCTTCAGCTCCTAGTAAAACGCTGTCCACTCCATCGCATAGGCAATGGATGGCAAGCAGATGGACTTCCTGGATACGCGCAGTGGATTCTGCGGGCACACATAAAAAGATGTCGTCTTCCTGCATTTGTTCCGTCATCCGGCCACCGCTTCGACCTGTCAGTGAAATGACATGCATGTTGCGGGCGTGAGCGGCGGCTACGGCGTGTAATACATTGGGTGAATTGCCGCTGGTGGAAATTGCCAGCAGGACATCACCGGGCTGTCCCAAGGCCTTTATCTGACGTGCGAAAATCTGATCATAGGTGGAATCATTCGATATTGCAGTCAAGGTTGCTGTATCGGTTGTCAGCGCGATGGCCGCCAGACCCGGACGCTCCTGCTCGAACCGGTTGACCATGGCTGAGGCGAAATGCTGTGCAACTGCTGCCGAGCCACCGTTGCCACAGACGAGCACTTTCCCCTCCTGCGTAAAACAGTGGACCAGCAGGCGCGCTGCTTGCTCAATCTGCGGTGCGAGAGTGTCTGCAGCGTCCAGCTTGGCTTGGGCCGAGGCCTTGAAGTGGCCGAGTATTCTGTCTATTAAGGCCATGGCCGCAATTATCCCATATCGTCGAATGCATTTTTAATCCAGTCGGGACGGGTGTCGTCTGAAAACGCCACCACGTCGAAGCGACAGGGCGGTAGCGTTTTCAGTGTCGTCAGATACTGGCGGGCAGCGGCGAGCAGTTTTCTTTGTTTGGTGGTCGTCACGCTGGCGGCGGCGCCGCCAAAATCACTTCGGCTGCGCAAACGGACTTCAACGAAAACCCGCGTAGCACCGTCCTGCATGATGAGGTCGATCTCGCCGAATCGACAGCGCCAATTTCGCGCAACCAGCATCAGTCCGTTGGACTCGAGGAAGATTTCAGCCCGTTTTTCAGCGGATTGCCCAAGCAGGGTTTTCAACATCTGCGACAATGACAGTTCATGAATGAATTCGCCCATCATACCCGTCTGCCGCCTGCGCTCTATGTGGTCGCCACGCCCATCGGAAACCTCGGGGATATCACCCTGCGTGCGCTGGATACCTTGAGAAGTACGGACCGTGTGGCGGCTGAAGACACCCGAGTGTCGGGGCAGCTGCTCGCACACTTCAATATCTCCAAGCCCATGGTGTCGATTCGCGAGCATAACGAACGCGAGTCCGCCAACAAGGTGATCGCGTGG
>JAAFGW010000270.1 GCA_010365175.1 Sulfuriferula multivorans
CGCAAGGGGTACGCCGGATTCGTAAGCGCTAAAACGCAACGACTCCGCTGACCAGCGAGGGCACGCGTTAATTTATGAAACATTCGGGCTAGATCGATGCCACGATTACTCACATAAGGGCACCTCTAAAAATTCAGAGTTCGCCCAAATGCAAGGCGTGGGAAAAATTTCGCAGCGCCGCATATGTTTGATATGTAAGCAAGAAATTTTTCCCGCAACGCCGCAGTTGGGATTTATGCCCTTTTCGGGTATGAAATCTGGATTTTTAGAGGTGCCCATAAAAAAGCGGCCGAAGCCGCTTTTTTATGTGTCTGGCTAACGCTTATGCCGAGAACGAAGAGCCACAACCACAAGTCGTGGTCGCATTCGGGTTCTTGATCACAAATTGTGCGCCTTCCAGGCCTTCGGAATAATCGATCTCAGCGCCAACCAGATACTGGAAGCTCATCGAATCAACCAGCAAGCTCACGCCGTTCTTCACCATAACGGTGTCGTCGGCATTTTGCGTTTCATCGAAGGTAAAGCCGTACTGAAAACCTGAACAGCCACCGCCCGATACAAACACGCGCAGTTTCAGGTCGGGATTACCTTCCTCATCAATCAGACTTTTTACTTTGCTGGCCGCGCTGTCGGTGAAGATCAGCGGGACTTCCATTTCGGTTGCTGCGTTCATATTGTTGCTCCTTAAGAATTCGTGAGGTAATTATCCGCATCACCCGTTCCACGTCAAGCAAAGACCCTGTTCCAGCCACGGAGTTCCGCCCTAATCTTCTTCCTAATCAGGAAATACGATTCCATCCCGCTATGCGGGACTTCAGCGCGTAGTGGATCGGACTACCCCTCAAGCACCCTGAAGCACCCTGAAGCACCCTAAAGGGCATAAAGGCATAAAGGGGTATTGAAAATAATCCTTTAGGGCAGCATCCCCACATTGGCCAGCGCGGTGATTTCGGGCAGGTCAAACAAGATATTCATGTTCTGCACAGCTTGCCCCGCCGCGCCCTTGACCAGATTATCGATCACTGACAATACCACCACGGTATCCCCACCCTGCGGGCGATGGACCGCAATACGGCACATGTTGGCGCCACGAACCGAGCGTGTTTCAGGATGGGCGCCTGCGGGCATCACGTCGACAAAGGCTTCACCCGTATAGCGCTTCTCAAACAGGCTTTGCAGGTCGATGTCTCTGTTGATCTTGGCATAAAGCGTAGCGTGAATACCGCGAATCAACGGCGTCAAATGCGGAACAAAGGTAAAGCCCACCGGTTTACCCGCAAAAATCTCCAGCCCCTGTTTTATCTCTGGCCAGTGTCGATGGCCACCGACCGCATAGGCTTTAAAGTTATCCGCCGCTTCGGCAAAAAGAATATGGGTTTCGGGCTTACGTCCGCCGCCCGAAACGCCCGACTTCGCGTCCGCCACCAGAAAGTCTGCCTCAACTGCGCCGGATTCCAGCAACGGCAGGAATCCCAATTGCACGGCGGTGGGATAACAGCCCGGATTGGCGATCAAGCGTGCGCCCTTGATCGCTGCCCGGTTAAGTTCAGGCAGGCCATACACGGCCTCGGCCACCAGATCGGGGCACGCGTGTTCCATTTTGTACCACTGCTCCCACACCGCCACGTCCTTGATGCGAAAATCAGCCGCCAGATCGATCACTTTGACGCCGGCGTCCAGTAAGGCACGAGCCTGCTGCATCGCCACGCCGTTAGGGGTAGCAAAGAACACCACATCGCAGTGTTCCAGTCCGGCTTCTTCCGGAGTGGAAAACGCCAACTCGACGTGGCCGCGCAAATTGGGAAACATCTCGGCCACCGGCATGCCGGCTTCCTTGCGCGATGTAATGGCTTTGAGTTCAACCTGTGGATGACACGCCAGCAGGCGCAGCAATTCGACCCCGGTGTACCCAGTGCCGCCTACTATTCCTACTTTAATCATGCTGAGATTCCCTACGGAGAATGAAGCTTATTGTAAAACACACGCCATGACAGGTAAAAAAAAGCCGTCCAATAACGGACGGCTTTTTTGCAACAAGCGGCTGACCAATAAGATCAACGCTTGGAGAACTGCTTCCGACGACGCGCCTTATGGAAGCCGACTTTCTTACGTTCGACTTCACGTGCATCACGAGTAACCAGACCAGCCGCTTTAAGCGTGGGCTTCATCGTGACGTCGAGTTCGATCAGCGCACGGGTAATGCCATGGCGTACTGCACCGGCTTGACCCGATTCGCCACCGCCCGCCACGTTGACCATGATGTCGAACTTATCGAGGTTCTCGGTCAGCACCAGCGGCTGGCGCACGATCATACGGCCGGTTTCGCGGGAAAAATATTCGTCCACAGGCTTGTCGTTAACAACGATCTTGCCGCTGCCTGCCTTGAGGAACACACGGGCAACCGATGATTTGCGACGCCCCGTACCGTAGTTGTAATTACCGATCATGTTATGGCCTTAAATTTAAGCATTAACTTCCAGCGGCTGAGGCTGTTGCGCCTCGTGCGGATGGTCCGCGCCTGCATAGATTTTCATTTTCTTGATCATGGCGTAGCCAAGCGGGCCTTTGGGCAGCATGCCCTTGACTGCTTTTTCCAGCGCACGACCGGGGAAACGCTCCTGCATCTTGCCGAAAGTCGTTTCGTAAATGCCGCCCGGGTAACCGGAGTGGCGATAGTAGACTTTGTCGGTTTCTTTGTTGCCGGTGACGCGCAACTTGCCCGCGTTGACTACGACGATGTAATCGCCCGTGTCGACGTGAGGCGTGAATTCCGGCTTATGCTTGCCGCGCAGGCGGCGTGCAATCTCGGAAGCCAGGCGACCCAGCACTTTGTTATCAGCATCAACCACGAACCAGTCGTGTTGAACTTCATGGGATTTTGCGGAAAAGGTTTTCATGACCTAACCTCTACACAGAGGACAATCTCGGAAAGCCGAGCAGTTTACCTTCCGACCCCGGGCAAAGTCAAACACTGAATGCAAATACCCGCCTGTATTGGCATACAATTTTCGCCATGTCAGCATTGCTAGCCACCACACTTATCTCTGCCGCCCTGTTGCCGCCGTTGTCCCTTGTAATCTTACTGGCTGCCGGGCTGTGGTTTCACCGTAGTCGACCCCATCTGGCCATGTCCCTCATTCTGCTTTCCGCCTCCTCACTGTATGCCCTCTCCACACCCTGGATCGGCGGCTTGTTGCAAAAATCCCTTGAAATCAGCACCCCGGTCAGCCTCGATGCACTGGGTGCCGCAGATGCCATTGTCGTAATAGGGGCTGGGCGGCGCAAAGCTGCCAGCGAATATGGTGGCGACACCCTCAATGGAACCAGTCTTGAACGCCTGCGTTATGCAGCCTACCTCCACCGCGCCAGCGGTTTACCGGTCCTGGTCAGCGGCGGCAAACCCGACGGTGGCACCCTCGGGGAAGGAAGCATCATGGCGCATGTTCTGCAAAGCGAATACGGCTTTTCACCACATTGGGTTGAGGACGCTTCGCTCACCACCTGGGACAATGCCCGACTATCTGCGCCCCTACTCAAAAATGCCGGGGTTCAGCGTATTCTGCTCGTCACTCACGCCTGGCACCTGCGGCGTGCCGCGCCGCTATTTCAATCGCGCGGACTCAGCGTCATCCCGGCCGGCACCCAGTTTTCCAGCATCCGCTTGGATTCCATCCGTGATCTTGTGCCCACCTCTACCGGACTTCGTGACAGCACTTATGCCCTGCACGAATGGCTGGGGATTTTATGGTACAAACTCCGCACCATTTTTGCTTGAAGGAAACCCATGAAAGCCCGCGTCAAACTCATCGAAGGCGTCAGCTTTGTCGGCCAGAGCGAA
>JAAFGW010000271.1 GCA_010365175.1 Sulfuriferula multivorans
CCCAGCCACAGCACTAAATATTCGTGGCTGCGATGCAACCAGCGTTTCGGCAAGGACATCATGTCAGAACGCATGGATTGGGCGGCTGGCATTCAACAGCGCAAACATAAGCAGGGCATGAACAGCATCGGGCATCGCAGCGCTTAAGCCGGTTTCGGCTTGTCGAGAGGCGTGAGATGCCCCCCGGAGGCCTCGATTTCAACCAGCAAATCAGCCCGGCAAATGTCCGCCTGCAGGAAAACCACCGATACGGGTTTATCAAAATAATCGGCTATTTCGCGGCGTATCTGAGCCATGTTTTCCGGGTTGCGGACGTAGACTTTGTAGACAAAACGGTCGAGCTGAAAGTGGGCATGCGGGGCCTGGCGATTGGCTTCCTCGACGACCGCTGCGATATTTTGCAGGCATTCCCGCGTTTGCGCGGCCACATCGCCATGGTGCAAGGTCTGATGGCCCACGATGCTGGCGGTACCCGAAATGAACAACACGTCACGTCCACCCAGGTTGGCCAGCCCGGCACGCGCAAAGGTTGGCGTGCGTGGGCCATATTGGCTGGGGTAATGATAGGCACTGACCTGGCGCGGGTTTTCAATGCCCAGCACCTTCGCGCGTGTCGCCAGAAAGGCAATATTCAGGCCGCCCGTGGCGGAACCCAAAGCACAAGCAGCAGGCACGCCATCGATGACAGACCGGCCATGCGCCAGGAACGCTTCCTGACGACCAATGTTGAACTGGCGATAGCGCTCGATTTGGTGGCTTTCCACATTGATGCTGGAAAAGTAATTCCACACTCGAAACAGCGATGTGTAGCCTTGTGCTTCGAGTAACGCGAAGATGAGTTGATAGGCCGTTTCTGTTGCTGACTGCAATGGCGAGCACTCTTCACTGGAAGCGTCCACAGCCATTTCGTCCAGGCTCATGCAGCCAAACAACAGTGTCTCGCTTTGACGATAACGAATCGCGCCCAACTGCCCGGACGTCAACGGTTCATCGCTATGCCAGACTTCACACAGGTTATCTTCTGATGACGGCAGCGCCATCTCCACCGCAAGAAAAGGCAAATCCAGCGTGCAAGGCGCTATCGCCTGTTGAGAGAAGCACAACCCGCCCAGCACGCTGCCAGATTCGTCCGGCATCAAACTTGCAAATTGGGTGGCGGACAGATATTCCAGCCGCAAAATCGCTTCCCCCTGCTTCATTGTCAATTGGCGCCTTCCGGGTTATCCACGTAGCGAACATTCAGCTTGCGGCGTTTCCAAGCCACAACCGTATGCTTCAGGTTGCCTAGAGACGCCACGTAATAGATCGTTTTGAATGCCCATAGTGAAGGCCAGATCGGCGTTTTACCGTAGATGTCGCCCGCGAGAACAGAAAGCAGCGCCTCCTTGACTCGAAAGATATTACGCGGCGACATGAACAGGTTACGCATGGTGGGGTTGGTGACGCGGTAGATAAACCAGGAAAACTCCTTGGGCCCGTGTTTCATGACCTTGTCGAACTGCTTGAGCGCCATTGCGGACTTTTCCGGTTGACGCAGACACGTATCAACAGCATCGGCGCCCACAAACGCACTATTCATGGCAAGCATCACACCGGATGAAAAAACCGGATCGATGAACGCATAGGCATCGCCCAAAAGCAGGTATCGATCACCATGTGTGCGGTCACAGGAATAAGAAAAATTACCGGTGGCCTCCACCGCCGACACCAACTCGGCATGACGCAATCGCTCCGCCAGCGCAGGGCACTGCTCGATAAGATCCATCAGAAAATCTGCGGGCGGCTTGTTGCGGGTTTTCATGATGTGCGGCCAGACCACCGCGCCGACACTGGTACTGCCATCGGCCAGCGGGATAAACCAGAACCAGCCGTGCTCAAACCAGAAAATACTGATGTGTCCTGCCTGCCTGCCTTCAAGTCGCTGCGCCCCTTTGAAATGCCCATACAGAGCTGCGCTGTTGTGGCGGGGATTGCGCGCTTTGAGCTTTAACTGGTTACCCAGAACGGTATCGCGACCCGACGCATCAATCAGAAAACGGCAGCGCCAGGTTTCGCGCGCGCCACTGTCGTGTTCAGCGTGGACGACGGCGCCCGCAGCATTGGGCAGCCATTCCACGTCGCGCACGCGACACCCTTCAATGACGTCAGCCCCTTTACGCGCCGCATTACGAATCAGGATTTCGTCAAACTCGGATCGCCGCACCTGAAAGGAGCGCGGCATGGATTTATCCCAGGCGTCACCAAACTCGAATACCTGACGGTGTTCATGCCAGGGCGAAACGAATTCTGCCCCCCATTTTTCCATGCCTATGGCCTCGATCTCATCGCGCACGCCCAGTTTGTCGAACAGCGGCAAATTGGCCGGCAACAAGGATTCGCCGATGTGAAACCGTGGGTGATGCGCTTTTTCCAGCAGCGTGACCTGATACCCCTTTTCTGCCAGCAGCGCGGCGGCGGTCGAGCCGGCGGGGCCACCGCCAATCACCAGTACATCGCAGTGGCGCTCGGCCAGGCGCGCAGAATCGTTCAACATGGGACTTTCCTTGATTGGTGACAGCACGACGAAGGGGTCCGTCCGCGTGAACTGCATGACCCCCAAAGTTTACCGAAACAACCCGTGTACGGGTAGCTCATGCGACCACCTCTTGCCAAAATCTTACTCATCCAGGCGATCGGGGCGTTACCGATGACTTGTTTTGTCCAGGGATATAACGGCCTGCGGTGGACACCGGCAAGCCATGTTCGTGTGAGAGAAGCGGCGATAAACCCCCTGTCTGCTTCGGGTTAGAATTACCGCCTTCTTTCAAAGTACTGCAAGTCGTTAACTCATTGGCGGGCATGATGCGGTTTAAGCCGCCGCCCGCTCACGCAAAGCCACATTCAAGATTCATCATGGTTGCGGCTTAAGGGCACCTTGAGTTTATGTCTCGGCAGTCACAGCATCAGGGAACTGAATCGCAATGAGCATACTGGTTACGGGTGGTGCAGGCTTTATCGGGGCGAATTTTGTGCTGGACTGGCTGACCCAGTCCGACGAAACGGTCATTAATCTCGACCTGCTGACCTACGCCGGCAATCGCGAAAGCCTGTCCTCGCTGGACGACGACGCGCGGCATGTTTTTGTGCAGGGCGACATTGGCGACTCCGCTCTGGTGGCTGCATTGCTCGCCCAGCATCAACCCCGCGCCCTCATCAATTTTGCCGCCGAGAGCCACGTCGACCGCTCCATCCACGGCCCGGAAGACTTCGTGCAAACCAATATTGTGGGGTCGTTTCGCCTGCTGGAAGCAGTGCGTACCCACTGGAACGGCCTGCAGGGCGACGCCAAACAAGACTTCCGCTTTCTCCATGTCTCCACCGATGAAGTCTATGGTTCACTCGGCAAAGCCGATCCGGCTTTTACCGAAACCCATCGCTACGCCCCCAACAGCCCATATTCCGCGAGCAAGGCCGCCAGCGACCACCTGGTGCGCGCCTACCATCACACCTATGGCTTGCCGGTGCTCACCTCCAACTGCTCCAACAACTATGGGCCGTACCAGTTTCCGGAAAAGCTTATCCCGCTGATGATTGTCAATGCACTCGCGGGAAAACCCCTGCCGGTTTATGGTGACGGCCAGCAGATCCGCGACTGGCTGTACGTCACCGACCATTGCAGCGCGATTCGACGCGTACTGGAAGCCGGCACCGTCGGCGAGATCTACAACATCGGCGGCTGGAATGAAAAACCCAACCTCGACATCATCCACATCGTTTGCACCCTGCTCGACGAATTCCGCGCTCGCGCAGACGGCCAAGCCTATTCCAAACAAATCACCACCGTCGCCG
>JAAFGW010000004.1 GCA_010365175.1 Sulfuriferula multivorans
AAAGCCACGATGTTTGACGAGATGGTATAGGGTCGCTGCCCATTCAGTCGGTGCGAGCAGCCGGTCAAGCCCCTCTGCTCGCAAATCCCAAGGGCTGGTGTCGGCCAGGGCGAAGGCTTCGGGGCGCGCTTCAGCAATCAAGCCGACACGCTTGAACAGCCGCGCGAGCCGCAGCAGCCGGTGCGCACGGCGGCGGATGCGTCGCCGGGTGAGCCGTGCTTCACGTCGGGTCTTGTTGAGAGGGTCGCCTTCCTTGGCGGTTTCGGCTTTGTCGAAAGCGCGCACGTGCAGGCCAAGAATGCGCTGGTCGGTGAGCATGGCTGCACCAACCGAAGCCATGCCAATATCGAGGCCGAGGGTATAAGGTCGGTTTTTCTTGTCAGTCATGGCGGCTTGGGTTTCCTTTAGTGTAGACTTCGGTTAGTTGTAGTTTTCCGGGGTGAGAGCCGTTGCTGCAATAAGGTTATCCCGCAAGGGATGAACCGAATCCAAGACCCGAGGCTTGCCTCGGGTCTTTTTATTTGGTGCCGACTTTATAAACGGGCAGTGGTGCTCCGTACTGAAGTGTCGATTCAGGAAAAGATCAAGTGTCCGCGCGGGCAGCACTGAATTGATTATTCCGGATCGTTATTATTTTTTCTCCGCGTCCGGCGCGGCAGATATTGACTTTAAGGATGAGTGTCGCGCAATGCGGTACGTGCGGCAAGGCTGAGCCTTGTGCTGAATCAATAAGTCAGCTTCAAATCAAACCCCATCGGGGCCAGATTGCGCACGTTGAGGGGTAGATTCAGCGCTTGCTCACTGCGGGCCGGAATACCCGCGGCGATACGTTGTGCTTCGCCCAGATATTCGCTCGGGGCAAAGCTGCGGCGCGCCAGGGGGCGATTGCGTTGGTCTGTGAGCGTCAGTATCAGGACCGGCCACGCTTGAACATGGTTGGCACGATTGCCCAGGGTGAGCGCGAGCTTCAAACGACCGCTGGCCTCGGTTTGCAGGTCGGAACCGACAATCTTCAAAAGCGTGAGATTTTTCGGCAGCGAGAGCGTGCAGCCGAGCGTCGCGCAGGCTTGTTCGAATGCGGGTCGGGTCTGCGGCAGTTGGCTGACGAGGGTGTCACGTAGAAAATAAGTGGCTTGTGCGAGCAAAATCGCCAGCAGTAGCAGGCTGGAAACGATCCATATCCAGGTTTGGGTGCGGTGTTGTGTCTCGGGAATACGTGCCGTTCCGCCCAGCAGGTTTGCATATTCAACGCGCGTGGTGGGCGAGACGGATGGCGGTGCACTGGGTGCTGGCTGATAATTATAACTAGGCCCGTATGGATTAGACGGGTAGGCCGGCGCCTGAATATGAGGCAGCGGACCGGGGTCATCCGACTCCGAAGCGTCAGGGTCGATGAGGATGATGGAAGGCAGATCGAGTGGCGATTCGCGCTGGACGATGCCTTGCGGAGTGGCGCGCGCACCCTCGTCATCGATTTCGGCATCTGCCCATTCGGTTTCGGATTCGGTTTCGCGTTGTGACTCCGCTGTCGCTTCGTAACCGGTCGCTTCAGGCGGGGGCATGGTTTCCTGTGCGGGTGGCAGTTTAACGGGTTCAGGTTCGATCACCGGTAGCGGCGAGCCGTCTGCCATCAACAGGCTCAGATGAGCATCGAAGGCGGCGCCGCAGACACTGCATTGCACCCATCCCTGCGCGGCTTCAAGCTGGTCTGCCCCGAGTCGAAACACACTGGCGCAGTGCGAACAGGTGGTACGGTAATTCACAGCTTGACCCCGGCCAGGCGTACCCAGCCCTCATCGATCTCGGGTGGGGCGAAGCTGAACCAGCTGCGGTACACCGCCATCACGTCGTTGGCCTGTTCGGCAAGGATTCCAGACAACACCAGTTGCCCTCCTTGTCGGACCCGGCCCGCCAACAACGGCGCCATGCCCTTGAGCGGATTGGTGAGGATGTTGGCCACAACCACGTCGTAGGTACCTGTGCCAAGTTCTTTGGGCAGGTAAAAAAAGGCAGACACATCATTCAGTGCGGCGTTGTCCCGCGAAGCCGTGACAGCCTGTGTATCGATGTCTACACCATCGACCCGCGCGGCACCGAGTTTGGCTGCGGCAATTGCGAGGATGCCCGAACCGCATCCGTAATCGAGCAGGGTTCCCCCGCTGAGGTGCGTGTCCAGCCAGCGTAGGCACAGGCGCGTGGTCGGGTGGCTGCCGGTACCGAACGCCAGGCCGGGGTCGAGCTTGAGGTTGATGGCGCTGCTGTCGGGCGCGTCATGCCAGGTGGGCACAATCCACAAACGCGGTGATATCGAAATGGGATCGAATTGCGACTGGGTGAGGCGCACCCAGTCCTGCTCGGCTATGGTTTCAACCGAATAATCGGTGGGCGTTGGGATGCCCGCGTGTTCAGCAGCCAATGTCAGGATGGCTGCGACGTCTTCATGTTCGTCCAGCAACACGGATGCGATGCTGTGCGGCCACAGTTCGGCAGTCGGGTAGTCCGGTTCGCCAAACAGCGGTGTCTCGTCCACCGTGCCGGCATCGGCGTCTTCCATCGATACCGACAGCGCGCCCGCTTCCAGCAGCGCATCTGAGAGGAGCTCGGCTTGTTTTGAATCAACGAGAATACGTACAGATTGCCAGGGCATGGTGTGTGGTTTGGGGCGACTGGATATTGGATGCATATCCTTCGTTTCACCCGGGCTGAATCAGCCCTTGTCTCCCGCCAGTTTGTGCTCCAGGTAATGAATGTTTGTACCGCCGGCGACAAAGGCAGCGTCCTGCAACAGGTCCTGATGCAACGAAATGTTGCTCTGAATGCCCTCGACCACCATTTCCATCAGCGCGCCGCGCATGCGGGCAATGGCCTGGTCGCGCGTATCACCATAGGCAATCACCTTGCCGATCATCGAGTCGTAGTGCGGCGACACGTAATAGCCGTGGTAGACGTGCGAGTCGACGCGAATGCCGGGGCCGCCAGGCGCATGGTAATTGGTGAGCTTGCCGGGACTGGGGACGAAAGTCGTCGGGTGCTCGGCATTGATGCGGCACTCGATGGCATGGCCGCGGAACTGAATATCCTTTTGCTTCCATGGCAGTTTTTCGCCTGCAGCGACGCGGATTTGCGTCTGCACGATGTCGATGCCGGTGATGAGTTCGGTCACCGGGTGTTCGACCTGGACCCGGGTGTTCATCTCGATGAAATAGAATTCGCCGTTTTCGTAGAGAAATTCGAAGGTGCCGGCACCGCGGTAACCGATCCTGCGGCAGGCTTCGGCGCATCGTTCACCGATCTTGTCGCGCAGTTTGGTGCTGAGACCGGGGGCCGGGGCTTCTTCCAGTACTTTCTGGTGACGCCGCTGCACTGAGCAGTCGCGTTCGCCCAGGTGGACTGCGTTACCGTGTTCATCGGCCAGAATCTGGATCTCGATGTGGCGCGGCGTCTGCAGGAATTTTTCCATGTAGACCATGGGATTGCCGAACACCGTCCCGGCCTCAGTCTTGGTCATGGAAAAAGCGTTTAACAGCGCGGCTTCGGTGTGGACCACGCGCATGCCGCGTCCGCCCCCGCCGCCAGCGGCCTTGATGATCACCGGATAACCGATGCGGGCGGCGGTTTTAATGATGTCGTCGGCATCGTCCGACAGAGCCCCATCGGAGCCGGGTACACAAGGCACTTTGGCTTCAAGCATGGCTTGCTTGGCTGCAACCTTGTCGCCCATCAGGCGAATGTTGTCGGGGCGCGGGCCAATGAAGGTGAAGCCGGAAGATTCCACCCGTTCGGCAAAGTTGGCGTTCTCCGACAGAAAGCCATAACCGGGATGGATCGCAGCGGCATCGGTTACTTCAGCGGCAGCGATGATTGATGGCACATGCAGATAGCTCTGTGTCGACGAAGCCGGGCCAATGCAGACAGATTCGTCGGCCAGCTTCACGTATTTGGCATCCCGGTCCGCTTCCGAATACACGGCGACTGTCTTGATGCCCATTTCGCGGCAGGCGCGCTGGATACGGAGAGCGATTTCGCCCCGGTTGGCGATGAGGATTTTTTCAAACATGGGGGTTCCAGTGAAGGGGGAAGGGTAAAGGGTGAAGGGCGAGCGTGCGCGTTGCACCTTTTACCCTTCCCCCTTCACCCTTCACTTGGATTTAAGCAATCACAAACAACGGCTCGCCGTATTCCACAGGCTGGCCGTTTTCGACCAGGATGGCTTTGATGACGCCGGCTTGATCGGTTTCGATTTCGTTCAATAGCTTCATCGCTTCGATGATGCATATCGTGTCGCCCGCGCTCACGCTTTGACCGACTTCGGCAAAGTTTTTGGAGCCGGGGGCAGGCGCGCGGTAGAACGTGCCCACCATGGGCGAACGTACGACGTGACCTTCGGGCAGGGCGTCTTCCGCCGGCGCTGCAACAACAACTGGCGCGGCAACAGGTGCCGGCGCGTGCATCATCTGCGGCGCGTGCGACATCATCATCGGCGCACCGGCAATGCTCTTGGCAATGCGGACTCTTTCTTCGCCCTCTGTGATTTCCAGCTCGGCAATACCCGAGGCTTCAACCAAATCAATGAGCTTTTTCAGTTTTCTGAGATCCATGGGAGGTCCTGTTTTGGATGTGACGCAGGGCAAATTCCAGCGCCAGTTCGTAGCCTTGCGCGCCCAGTCCGGACACCACGCCGACAGCAAGATCGGAAAAATACGAGTGGTGGCGGAACGATTCGCGCGCGTAAATGTTTGAAAGATGAATTTCGACGAAAGGGATCGCCGAGGCCGCCAACGCGTCTCGCAGCGCGACGCTCGTGTGAGTGTAGCCCGCCGGGTTGATGATGATGAAGTCGGCGTGATCGCGCGCGGCCTGGTGAATGCGTTCGATCAAAGCGCCTTCGTGATTGTGCTGGAAGGTTTCAATGAGTGCGCCTGCCGCTTCCCCGCGACCCACCAAAGTCTGGTTGATGTCGTCGAGCGTGGCAACACCATAGTGCTGAGGTTCGCGGCTGCCCAATAAATTCAGATTGGGCCCATGCAAAACCAGAACATGGGGGCGCAGACTGTGGGCCGATTTAGCCGTTGCGCGGCCGGTTCGTTTAGTCGTCATGTCCGCAAGTCTGCCGTAAATGGGGGGTAATTGTCTAGATATTGACGCTAAATTACATCTATGCGTCATTTCTGCTTACGTCCCGATTTTGCTGAGCGCGGTTTCCAGTGTGGCACGGGGAAGCCGTCCCAAATGCGTTAACACGATGCTGCCATCGCGATCGAAGACCACTGTATAGGGTAACGCGCCGCTCGGATTGCCGAGTTGTCGCGTCAGGCTGTGGGCCGCCCCTTCGCCGATAAGAATAGGGTAGTTGACGGGTTGTTTTTGCAGAAATTGAGCGACGTTCGCTACATTATCAATGGCGATCCCGACAAACTCAATGCCTTTTGGGTGGTATTGAGTGCGCAGTGCCACAAAGTCCGGCATTTCTTCGCGGCAGGGCGCGCACCAGCTGGCCCAGAAATTCAACACCACAATTTGGCCGCGCCATTGCGCAAGCGCCTGGGGTTGCCCCTGCGCGTCAGGAAAACTCAGTTGCCATAACGCAGAGACGGCGGGTGCCTCGGGTGTTTGCGGCGCATAACGCGTCTGCGCCAGCCAGATACCCGCCCCTAATGCGGCCAGCGCCAGGGGGATGAAGTAAAGCCATTTTTTTTGCATGGACGTGCGTGTTCTCTGCACCCACATGCCCCGCGCGCGGGGCATGTGGGTGTTTCAAGCGTTCCTGGTTGGGGTAGGGGCGGCGTTGCCGGCTAAACCATAATGGCGTGTGGGCCAACCCCCGGGTTCATCATCCATTTTGTGCCATCTGGACAAGGGGGGCGGCACTGTTTCGGTAGGGTACGCGGTTTACAGGGTGCCGTAGGAGTGTAACCCGGACAGGAACATGTTGACGCCGAGGAAGGCGAAGGTGGTGACGAACAGACCAATCACGGCCCACCATGCCAGCATCGGACCCCGCAGGCCCTTGACCAGACGAATATGCAGCCAGGCAGCGTAGTTCAACCACACGATCAGTGCCCAGGTTTCTTTCGGATCCCACGACCAGTACCCCCCCCAGGCCTCAGCGGCCCACATCGCGCCGAGAATGGTGGCGATGGTGAAGAAGAGAAAGCCGATCGCGATGGATTTGTACATCATGTCGTCGATGACTTCTGGCTTGGGCAGGCGGCTGGCGAGTATGCCGCGGTCTACAAGCAGGTAACCCACGCCAAGCATGGCGGCGATGGAGAAGCCACCATAGCCGATGAAGTTGGCGGGCACGTGAATCTTCATCCACCAGGATTTGAGCGCAGGCACCAGCGGCTGGATTTCGTGCGCGCCGCGGTCGAAGGTGTACCACAGGATGAAGCCGACTGCGGCCGAAATGACCAACAGCACGAAGGCGCCCATTTGGCGGGTCTGGTAACGCGCTTCGTAATACAGATACATCATCGCGGTGATGAGGCTGAACAGCACGAAGACTTCGTACAGGTTGGACACCGGGATATGGCCGACGTCGGTGCCGATCAGGTAGGACTCGTACCAGCGCACCATCAGGCCGATGAAGCCCATGGCGACCGCGGACCAGGTCAGTGCGCTGGCAGTTTTCAGCGTAAATTCAGAACGCGCCAGCAGACCCACCCAGTAGGCCAGCGTGGCCAACCCGAACAGCGCGCACATCCACATGATGGACGCCTGGCTGGAGATCAGATACTTGAGGAAAAAAACTTGTTCCATCCGCGCCAAGCTGCCCTGGTACTGAATGATCGAAAACAGGCTGATAGCACCGACCACGATAAACAGTACGCGAAATGGCTTCCAGAACCAGCCGAACACCGAAATTGCAGGAATGGCTGCAAGCAGGATGCCTTTTTCATAGATATCCATGTACTCGCCAAAACGCGACAGGGCGTAAAAACCGCCAGCAGCGACAATGGCAGAAAACAGCCAGTCAAACCACGACAGGCGTTTCAATAACGGGGCAGGTTGATTTAGAGCGAGTTCCATGATGCGATCTCCGGGTTGTTGTGACGGGCGTGGACGGTCATTTTGCGAGCGTATCCAGCGCTTGCGCGTGTAGCGTAAATTCTTTCTCGAAATCGATGGTGTGCTTGGCCGATGACATGGCCAGTAACGCATGGCCTGGTTTGATGCGCAACCAGACCCGGCGTTCGCGCACAAAGAGCATGAAGAATACGCCGAGCGTCAGCAAAAGCGAACCGAAATAGACCACATTCTGTCCCGGTGAGCGGGTCAGTTGCAGACCGCTTGCTTTGACTTCGTCATATTGTGCCAGCTGCAAATAGACAGGCGCACCATAAACAAACATGTCGCTCATGCTGTTCAGCGTGTCACGCACCAGCCAGCCGGTGGCATCATCTATCTTCGGTGGGGGCAATCCATTCTGACGGTTAGCGATTTGCAGTGCCTCAAACGCAGTAAGTTCGAGAATGCGCAGATAGGTACCTGCAGCCTTCTCCCCTTCAGCGGCAGGAACTTTGTCTTCAATGAACTTGCCCAGCGATTGAAATCCGCCTTCGGCAAACAATGCCAGCACCTGGGTGGCGCTGAACTTGAGTTTGGCTTCGATTTCGGTATTCCAGGCATTTTCCGGCAATGCCTGACGGGCAAAGCGGGCAGCGATTTCAGGACGCAATGCAGCATTCAGCAAGACTCCGCGCAACCGCATGAAGCTGTCGATGTCTCCTCCGGCATCGAGCGGCATACGCATATAGCGGAAGGCATCGTTCGGTGTTTCGCGTACCCCGGACATTAAATACCAGCGGCCATCCAGTTCGAGTGGCAACATGTAGTTGCTGAATTCCAGAGCTTGTCCCCGCGCGTCACGCAGTTTGTACTGGAAGCTCGGTCCGACATTGCGCAGATGCTTGTTTTCACTGACCGGGCTGCCGCCGAGAACGCTCATGGTGTCGCCAGAGGGCTGTACATCCCCCCCCATGTTTTCGATATTGAACGGCCGGAAGTCGATAAACTCGATCGTATATTTACCTGCAACACTCGTTAATTCAGTGTTCTGGTGCACCGACCCGGTCACGTCAAAATACTCGGCCGTGGGGGAGAACAAATTCCAGCCTCGCAGGGTGAGGTGGGTTCCACCGTCAGCAAAGCTGGCTTGGTAAATTGCGACGCCATCGTGGATCAAGGGATGGTTTACCGCGATTGTTGCTTCGCGGACTTTTTTTCCGGCAAGATCAAAAAGCTCGATATCACTCTCAAAGCTTTTGGGTTGACCGGTTGTGTAATGTTCGATGCGGAACTGTTTCAGACCTACGGTGAAGGGGAGTTCCTGAACCAGATAGCCGTCGGCGACATTCAGGAATGCCACGTCCGCGCTGGAGCCTTCGGGGATTTGTACGCTGCCGCGGAACGACAGGTTGGACGGCTTCAGGCGCGAGATGGCGGGCACCTGGCTTTGCGGGATATCGCGCGTCTCGATTTTTTTGTAACCCAGCAGTTGTTGTACTTTAAAGATCAGATTGCCGTCCATCAGGCCGCCGACACAGATCATCACAATGGCCGAATGTGCCAGAAAATAGCCAAGGCGATTCCAGCTACCCGCTTTGGCTGCGAGCAGCACACTCGCTTCGCGCGGCAGGTTTTTCACCTTGTAACCCTGTCCTTCAAGGTAACGTTGCGCGCTGGCGGCGAGTGCTTCGGGAGTGTGCGTCGTTTCGGCTTCGTGCTTGTGTTTGAACGCATTCAGCGATTGTTCGGTGACATGCTCACGAAATCCTTTCATTTCGCGCGCGAAGTTGGGTGCATTACGGGTGATGCAGACGCTGGTGGATGCGACGAGAAACGTCAGGATGGCCAGAAACCACACGGTGTGATAGACGTCATACAGGCCCAGTTTTTCGTATACCTCGAACCAGAACGGGCCGAGTTGAATCAGGTAGTTATTGTAGGGTTCGGCTTGCTTAAGCACCGTTCCTATAATTGAGGCAACCGCCAATATGGACAGCAGGCTAATGGCAAAGCGCATTGAACTCATCAGTTCGAATACGGATTTACCAAAGGAATGAGAGACGGTATTCATAGGGACGGCAATACCCTTGAGGGGTGGAAATAGATAAAGGGTGACTCACGCCACCCTTCTATCGACTCAGGTGCGCCCGATAAGTTTACCCGCGAGCACCCTGAAGGGTATAAAGGGTAGGCCGTGGTTGCAAAGCCGATAAATCGGCAACAACCACGCTCTACCGCAAGCCTTGAATATAAGACGCCACGGCTTTCATGTCTGCATCCGTCATCTTGGCGGCGATGGTGCGCATCATCTTGGCGCCATCATTCGAACGCTTGCCTACCCGGAAGTCGTTCAGCTGGGTGTAGATGTAATCACTGTGCTGTCCCGCCAGACGGGGGAACTGAACAGGAATGCCTTTTCCTTGCGCGCCATGACAGGATGCACAGGCTGGTACGCCCGCTCCCAACACGCCGCCGCGGAAAATTTTCTGACCCTGCAAGGCCAGTTCCTGATCCTTGGAGGTACCGGGTTTGGGCTGCTGGGCGCTGAAATACGCAGCGAGGTTCAGCATATCCTGCGGACTGAGGCTGGCCACCATGCCGCTCATCACTGCATTCTTGCGGTCGCCCGACTTGAAGTTGGTGAGCTGCTTGTTGATGTATTCAGCGTTTAGACCAGCCAGTTTGGGGTTGGCCGCAGCAGCGCTGTTGCCGTCGACCGCATGGCATGCGGCACAAACCTGGTTAACGATGCTTTCAGCAGCCTTGGGATCACCCTTGCTGGCCGGAGCCGTTGCGGGTTCGTTGGCAAAAGCGGAAGTGGCGGCCAATACGGCGACCATAGAGACGACGAGTTTCATCAAATGCTCCTGAAGCTTGCAAAACTTGGGAAAACGGGTAGTTTAGCGGTAACTAATATGACTGCCAAGCCCGTGCTCAATCGCGCCCACTTCCATACCTCGGTCGCCCAACTGCGCGATTTGCCCTACAGCCGCGCCGAAGTTGCGTTTGCCGGGAGATCTAACGCCGGAAAATCGAGCGCAATCAACCTGCTGACGCGCATTAATCGGTTGGCTTATACCTCCAAAACACCGGGTCGTACCCAATTAATCAACTTTTTTGAGCTTGATGCAGACATCTATCTGGTCGATCTGCCGGGCTACGGGTATGCAAAAGTTCCGCCGGCGGTGAAGGCAAAATGGGAAAATCTGTTATCGCGCTACCTTCAGGAACGGGATGCGCTGGTTGGGATGGTGCTGATTATGGACGCGCGCCATCCGCTGACACCACTCGACAAGCAGATGCTCGCCTGGTTTACCCCCACGGGTAAACCGGTACATATCCTGCTATCCAAGGCCGACAAGCTATCCAATAGCGAAAAAGTATTGACCTTGCGCCGCGTCAAGCAGGAACTCGCTGCGCTGGATGGCGTCACTGTTCAGTTATTTTCCAGTCTGTCCCGCCTCGGCGCAGAAGATGCAGCGGGCTTGATCGAAGGCTGGTTTTCGATTGCACAGCAAAGCGACACGCAACCGGCCGATTGATAGTCGACAGCCGTATCTGTAGGCCAATTCTCATCCTGCTAGCGAACAAACAAAAAGCCCCGACCAAGGGAGGGGCCGGGGCTGAAAATGCCTTAAGGGGATTAAGGCATCCCGCTCAGGGAGGAGAAGCGGGAAGACGATCAAAAACCGTCTTACACCATTGAGCGGTGATGTTCAGGAATAGTTCCACACCACTATAGAAATTCTTTGGAGATGTATTTGAAACTGCCATTGAGTCAATTCCCGGCAAGTCGTATGCCCCACAAGGGGACTCCGACTTTCTACGGACTGAAGCCCGTGCAAGCATCTTTCAAGCGCTGGAGATTATTGTGAATTTGCCTTTTTCTGCTTATCCATCCGCTCGTATGCGCCGTATGCGGCGCGATGATTTTTCGCGCCGCATGATGTGTGAGCACACACTCACGTCAAGCGACCTTATTTATCCTGTTTTTGTTCTGGATGGCCAAAACAAAAGGGAATCAGTCGCTTCAATGCCCGGCGTTGAACGGGTGTCGATTGATTTGTTGCTGCCAGTGGCGGAGGAGTGTGTGCAGTTGGGTATCCCTGCGCTGGCGTTGTTTCCGGTGATTGACGCCAGTTTAAAAACTACGGGTGCGGAAGAAGCGCTCAACCCCGATGGTCTGGTCCCCCGCACCGTTGCCGCACTGAAAGCCCGCTTTCCCGAACTGGGCATCATCACCGATATCGCGCTGGACCCTTATACCAGCCATGGTCAGGATGGCCTGATAGACGAGAGTGGCTATGTGATGAACGACGAGACGGTGATTGTGCTGGCTCAGCAGGCCGTAGTGCACGCTCAGGCGGGCGCCGATATCGTTGCGCCCTCAGACATGATGGATGGCCGTGTGGCAGCACTGCGTGCCGCTCTGGAAGGCGCAGGCCTTATCCATACGCGAATCTTGGCCTATGCTGCCAAATACGCCTCCAGCTTTTACGGCCCGTTCCGCGACGCTGTAGGTTCTGCAGCCAATCTGGGCAAAGGCAACAAGCACACTTACCAGATGGATCCAGCCAATAGCAATGAAGCCTTGTGGGAAGTCGGGATGGATCTGCAGGAGGGGGCTGACATGGTCATGATCAAGCCAGGTATGCCTTATCTGGATGTGATCCGCCGGGTTAAAGATACGTATGGCGCCCCGACTTACGCCTACCAGGTCAGTGGTGAATATGCCATGCTGAAAGCGGCGGCACAAAATGGCTGGCTCGATGAGCGTGCGTGTGTACTGGAAGCTTTGCTCGCATTCAAACGGGCTGGGGCAGATGGCATCCTGACCTACTTTGCCCGGGATGCGGCCCGCTACCTGAAATCGTAATTTGCTATCTCGTGTGTCAAGTTTTCATCGTTTATTGCCGAAGTATGGTTATATCGATGAAAGCAAGGGGCAGCGAACATGATTGGATTGCGTTCATTACGCCCGACACGGAATATGTCTGAAATACCTAAATTGCCATTGGGCATCAAAAATCGACGCAAGGATCCTGACGAATGGGATAAAACCATTGTTGCATTCCCGTCGCCTTATCGACTGAAGGACTTGTGCCTCGATCAGAGTGCGGAACCGGCAAACGAGGAAACCCGCGGCGACAAACAGGAATTTAAGGTGCGTTTGGCCACTAACGAAGATCGTCGTATGTCTGCCAGCTTGCTGATAGAAAAAATGTACAGCTGGAGGGGGTATGGTACTAATGCTTTGGGCCAGGACCCGAACAAGATCACCTTGGTCGCGTATCTGCATGACAAGGTGGTGGGCACACTGACTTTGGGCTTGGATTCATCGCAGGGCATGGTGGTCGACGAGCTTTACAAGCGGGAAGCGGACATGTTGCGCACCGAAGGCAGAAATCCTTGCGATATCACACGGCTTGCCGTAGATCAGGACATTAAATCCAAGAGCGTGTTGGCTGCGTTGTTCCACTTGTCATTTATTTATGGCCACAATTTCCACCAGGCTACGGATTTTCTGATTGAAGTAAATCCACGTCATGTTTTGTTTTATGAACGCATGCTCGGATTTAAGCCTTTCGGTGAGGAAAGAACGTGCCCCCGAGTTAATGCACCGGCTGTTCTATTGAGACTTGACCTGGCTTACGCCGATGAGCAGATCCTGCAATACGGCGGGATGGGTGCAGCAGTCCCAGGCGTCAAGTCCATTTACCCCTATTTTTTCTCGCGCGAGGACGAATTGGGTATCACTCAACGGCTACAAAAGGGAGAATGACCCCCTTGAGTTTTCCCCTGAATGGACCATGCAATCCTTCAACTATGATGAGGCGTTTTCACGCAATATAGGCTGGTTGACCCGGCTGGAGCAGGAGCAACTGCGCCATAAACGCGTTGCCATAGCGGGCTTGGGTGGGGTGGGCGGTGTTCATCTTTTGACGCTTTGTCGCCTAGGCATTGGCCAATTTCACCTTGCTGATTTCGATACCTTTGATACTGCCAACTTCAATCGTCAAGCGGGTGCAACGCTTAGCACACTGGGCCAGAACAAGCTGGACGTCATGATTCGGCAGGCACGTGACATCAATCCAGAGCTCGGAATCTCCGGATTTGCCAAGGGTGTCACTTCGGATAATCTCGATTCTTTTCTTGATGGTGTCGATCTCTATGTTGATGGCTTGGATTTCTTCGCGTTTGAGATGCGCCAACAGGTTTTTGCCGCGTGTGCGGCAAAAGGCATTCCCGCTGTCACTGCCGCTCCCTTGGGAATGGGTGCTGCGGTATTGAATTTCCTCCCGGGAGGGATGAGCTTCGACGATTACTTCAGGCTGAAAGATGGGTCTGAAGCAGAATTGCCGCTGCGTTTTCTCATGGGGCTCGCACCGGCTCGACTGCAGATGGGCTATTTGGTCGATCCCAGCATGGTTGATTTGAAAAACAGGAAAGGCCCATCCACCATCATGGCTTGTCAGCTCTGCGCCGGCATCGCTGCCACCGAGGTACTGAAAATCCTTCTCGGCCGTGGCCAGGTCCGGGCCGCACCCAAGGGCTACCATTTCGACGCTTACCGTAACAAGCTGTCCTTGACTTGGCGTCCTGGCGGTAATCGAAATCCTTGGCAGCGGGTTCTTATCGCGCTTGCTAAACGTAAACTCGGACTCTAAATGCAGCCGACGCCCCACTCCATCGCTGATATTCTCGAACTCGCCCGCTGGGCACCCTCCGGTGACAACACCCAGCCCTGGCGGTTTGAAGTCATAAACGATCATCGTCTGATTGTTCATGGCTTTGATACGCGTGATCATTGTGTCTACGACCTAGATGGGCATCCTAGCCAGATCGCTCATGGCGTGCTGCTGGAAACCCTTGCCATTGCCGCCAGTGCACATGGCTTGAAAGCGGAAATTGCCCGCCAGCCAGATTCGCTGGAGTCACTCCCCAGCTATGTTGTGGACCTGATTTCCGACAGCTCGCTGTCGCCCGACCCCTTGTTGCCCTATGTCCAGCAGCGTTCCGTACAGCGTCGTCCCATGCTGACGGCCGCACTTACCGCCGCGCAAAAACAGGCATTGCAAGAGGCGGTTGGAAACCTTTACACGGTGCGCTGGTTCGATGGAGGAATGCAGCGCTGGCAGATGGCCAAACTGATGTTTGCCAATGCCAGGCTCAGGCTCACTCTGCCCGAAGCCTATAGTGTGCATCGCGATATCATTGAGTGGAATGCGCGCTTCAGCGACGACAAAGTGCCCGATCAGGCACTGGGGTTGGATGCGATGACGCTCAAACTGATGCGCTGGGTGATGGTGAGCTGGAAACGGGTCAAATTTTTCAATACGTATCTGGCCGGGCATCTCACTCCGAGAATCGAGCTGGATCTGATGCCCGGCTTATTCTGTGCGGCGCACTTTGCCTTGCGGGCGCGCCAGCCTCTCGAAACCCCGGACGATTATGTGGCCGCCGGCCGCGCAGTGCAGCGGTTCTGGCTCACCGCCACGCGTCTTGGGCTACAGTTGCAACCGGAAATGACGTCGTTGATTTTTAGTCGTTATATCCGTGAAGGTATTGAGTTTAGCCGCATGCCAGGTGCCACGGAAACGGCGGCAAACTTAGACCAGCGTCTGAAGGATATATTTCAGGACATGCCAATCAACCAGGTGGCCTTTTTGGGGCGCATTGGCAATGGGAAAGCGCCGAGCAGCCGCTCGTTACGTCTTCCCATTGAACGCTTGAAACGCAACCAGTAGGTCAGAAGCTGTAGCGGGCCTCGGTGTAGACACGGTCGTTTTTATCGTAGGTACCAAATAGGCCATTGTTGTGGCCTTGAAAGATATCGACGCCGGTGGCGAGTCGCCAGTTGCCGTCCATTTTCCAGGTGAGTTTGAACTGGGCCAACCAGTCAGCCCGGTTCAAACTGCTGATCAGGAGCAGTTCGGGCTCGAGCCGGGGATGCAGCGCCTGGGTGCTGACCAGAAGCGAGATTCCACTTTCGAACTTGTCTGGCACGATGCCGGCATCGTGGTTGGTAAACCAGCGTTGAAAAAGCTGTGCGTTGAAGCGCGTCTCCTGTGGGAAGCTCCATTCCAGCCCGACAACGTAATCAAGGAAATTCTGTTTGACCAGCCCGTCGGTGTCTGCGAAATCAAGCGTGCTGAACAGCTTGTCACGCGTGTAGACCGCCTCGGCTTTGAGTACAACTGGCCCCAGATCCTTGCCCAGGGTGGCGCCTAGCTGGTGACTCCGCTTGTGGTCGGGCTGATACGTGATGGTGGTGGGCGAGATCTGTCGGGAGAAAGTTGCCGATGCATCATTGGCTGTGTAATAAAAACCCGAGACATCCCATCCATCCTTGAGCCAGGACAGACGTGCCCCATAGCCGGCATCATCCAGGCTAGTTGGTTTTTTTTCCTTGGTAAATACGGTCTGGAGCCCAGGGACGGCGGGCGGATTGAACGGATAGAACTCGGCTCCGGGTTTGCCGATGTCGTCATACGTCATGGCAGGAATCCACACCCCTTCGGCATGAAAGTCCCCGGAAAAATATTCTGCACGTGCAGCCCATTGCGGGATGCGGATCATGTCGAAATCGGGTAGTACAAACTGCCGCAGATCCTTTGCGGAAACGACATCGGCAAAAAACAGCCCGACCATTTCGCCCCAGACGACGTGTTGGCGTCCCAGGCGGAAATCCCAGTCGCCCGCCCCCACGTCGATATAGGCCTCCCGGATCATGGCCTCGAAGCGCTGGTCCTTGCGCACTGCGCTGGGGTAATGGTCGGTGAGATCGTAGATGGGGTCGTAATACGCCCGCCCACCCAGTTTCCATCCTATCCCGTTTGCAGTGCGGCCCTGGCCCGAGAGGTCGAGCGTGTTGTTGAAACGTGACCAATGCTTGTTGCCTGCATAGGTATAGGCCAGATCGTTTTGATAAAAACCGGACAGCGTGGGGCGACTGGGCGCGATCCGGGCCATGGCCGGCACCGGGGCGGGCGCGGCAACGGGCTCAGCTATCACCGGGGCGGGATGCGTGGATGCAGTGGGCATCGTTGGAGGAACCGTCGCTTGCCCAGGTGCCATGTCCGGTGCCGGGGAGGATGGTGTTGCTGAGGTTGGAGCTGGCGTGACAGGAGCCGAGGGTTTGGCCTTGGGCGCTGATTTCTTGGTCGCCGGCGCGGGCCCCCCGAACAGGTCGTCAATCGATTGGGCTTCTGCGGCGGGTGCGGCCAGCACCAGGCCGCCCAGCATGAAGCTGGCGATAAGCATTTCGAGAGGGCTGCTCGGGTTCCTGTTCGGGTGCAAACGATTGGATGCCATGATTTCCTATTCCGTGATCTGGCCGTCGGCCAGTTCGATGACGCGGTCAGCCATTTCCATGACCCGCATGTCGTGGGTGGAGAAAATGAAGGTCGTCCCTTCTTCTTGGTTGAGTTGCTTCATGAGCCTGAGAATGTCTTCCCCGGTCTTGTGGTCGAGGTTGGCCGTAGGCTCATCCGCCAATACAATTTTGGGATGAGTTGCCAAGGCACGTGCGATGGCAACGCGCTGGCGCTGTCCGCCACTCAGTTCATTGGGGCGGTGGTGGGCAAAACGCTCCAGCCCCACCACCTTGAGATAATGCTCAATGCGTTTTCGCCTTGCCTCTTTGTCGATATCGCGTTGTTGCAACAGCGGATATTCGACATTTTCCCAAGCTGACAGGACTGGCAGCAGGTTGAACGTCTGGAATACGAAGCCCAGCGTGTTCAGCCGCAGATCGGACAACGCGTCGGGCGACTTGTCGCCGATATCATTTCCGTGGATGCTGATCCGCCCGGAAGTGGGCGTATCGATGCAGCCGATCAGGTTCAGCAGGGTCGACTTGCCGCTACCGGATGGCCCGGCCAGCGCCATGAACTCACCCTGCGCAACGGAGAGGGAAACATGTTGCAAGGCGGTCACGGTCTGCTTGCCGAGCGCATAGTCCTTGCTGACATCTTCGACGATGACAAGCTTGTCGGCCGCGTCGTGATTCTCTGCAACGTCTTCAATGAAGTCCAGCACAAAATGATGAATTCCGATTCGGTCGCCATGTTGTAGCGGGGCGCGCTGGATTTTTTCCTGGTTCAGCAGAACTGAATTGGTACTGCCAAGGTCTTCAATGAAGTATGCGTCGCCTTCGCGTGAAATCAGAGCATGCTTGCGGCTGACCCTGCTGGACGGCAGCTGGATTTCGCAGTCCGAGGCACGGCCGATTTTTGTGCGTGGTTTGTAAAGGCGGATTTCGCGGAGCGGCTGCTGGTCTGCGTGGATCAGGAGTTTGGCCATGGCAAAAGGTTTAACCCGAATGTGTTAATCACATCATTGTTTGCGGGCTAGCCGCAACTGAAGCAATGGACATAGTAGCCGATAATGTTCAATACGAGGACTCACCCAAAGGATCGCAAATGCTCATTAACACACCTACCATCTTGCCGCTGAAAACCATCCTGTTCATGGCGCGACGAAGCCTGACCGGTTTTGGAATGGCGGTATTGTTGTTTGCGGGGGGCATCAGCCCCGCTTTGGCTTCGGATCCGCCAGTGAAGGACGGTGTGGCAAGCGAGCTTCTCATGCGCGCCGATCGCATCCGTTTTCCGGACGCGGGTTTTCAGGTCGACATCGTCATTACCACCACCACACCTGATGGCGAATCGGACGAGCGCGCGTATCGGATCCTGTCAAACGGCAATAGCCAGACCCTGGTACAAACGACCGCGCCTGCGGTCGATCGCAATCAGATCCTGCTGATGCGTGACAATGACCTTTGGGCTTTTCTTCCCAACCTTTCGCAACCGATCCGTCTGCCGCTGTCGCAAAGATTGACCGGACAGGTCGCCAATGGCGATCTGGCGCGCGCCAATTTTGTTGGTGATTACGAACCCAAAGTCCTGCGCAAGGAGTCGCTGGATGGAGACATGTATTACGTGCTGCAACTCGATGCCATGGATAGATGGGTGACGTATCGCAAGGTGCTTTACTGGGTCAACGCGAAAAATTCACGACCCCACAAGGCTGAGTTCTATGCGGTGTCGGGCCGTCTTCTCAAAATCGCCCATTACCGCGATTTTGAGACGCTGGGGGGCGAGGTCCGCCCCACCCGGATGATTGTCGAAGACGCACTGAGAAAAGGACACGTTTCCGAACTGGAATACAGCAATATGGTCAAGCGTGATCTTCCCGACAAGATTTTCACCAAGGATTATCTGAAAAAACTGAGCCGGTAGGACGGTAGCAGCCTGCAACATCCCGGCTGGCTATCAAATATTGTGGCGTAGGGCTTCCACGACCAGAAGCTGCGATGCCCGGCGCCCGGGAAGTATGGCCGCTACAATGGCAGCAAGCAGGCCAATAATGGCCGCTGCGATCAGTGCCCATGGCACTATGCGTATGTGCGCAACATAGCCAATATTCGAACCGGGCGGCGGCGGCATGGGTATGCCGATGCCAGAAATAATGCCGGCAAGCATGACGCCGACGACCACCCCGAGTAATCCGCCCACACATCCGAGGAGGGTGTTTTCGAGCAGCACAAGTTTGAAAATTTCACGCCTGCGCAGGCCCACGGCCAGCAAGGTGCCGAATTCGCCGGTCCTCTCGAAAATCGCCATATTGATTGTGCTGGCTACGCTGAGCACCAACATCACCAAAATGATGAACTGCAACGCACCAAACTGGCGTTTGTAGAGCGCTACCGTCTTGCTATAGAAATCCGCCAGTTCGTGCCAAGGTTTGACGCTGTAACCTTGCTTCTCCAGTAATTCCTTCGCAGATTGAGTTGCTTGATCGGTAGCGGTGGTATCGTCCAGCAACACGATCAGGCTGTGGACGGAAGGGGTGTACAACAGCTCCTGGGCCGCTGCCAGGGGAATTCTGATCGCCCGGTCGTCATAATCCTTGGAAAAGGTGCGGAATATGCCCACGACCTGAAACTCCAGCGTATTCAACGCGCCTTCTGGCGTGTTGATCATCAGGGTAATGTAACTACCCGGATTCAATTGCAATGCCGTGGCTACGCCTTCTCCAATTGCGACACCAAACGCGTCCGTATCCGCCAGGGCACGCCCGGCCACTAGCGTGGTGGCTGTTCCCAGGAGGGCTTCCTTGTTTGGCTCCACGCCTTCGCCAATGATTGGCAGATCGGCCTGACCATTATTGGCCAGGCCGGAGAAGTTCAGGCGGGCCATGACCTCTTTGACATGGGGAATCGGTTTGAGCAAATCGACTACCTGTTTGGGTTGGCCAATCAGATAACGGGAAGGGTCGCGTTGGCCATAATCAAGATAGCCCTGGCGAAAAACCTGAATGTGGCCGAGGCGTGAGTGTATGGTCGATTCCCGTAGTTGGACAAAGGTATCCTCGACAAACCCCCCGCTCACGATGATGGCAGTCACGCCGCTGATAATGGCGGCCAGCGTCAACGCCGTGCGCGAGCGGTTGCGGAAGATGTTGCGGAAGGCAAGTTTGAACATGATGGCTGGCAATATCAGTTAAATATTGTGGCGCAACGCATTCACTATCTGCTGACGCGAGGCCTTCCATGCAGGGTAAAGACCCGCCAGCAAGGTGGTGATAGACGCGATCAGGAATGCGCTAATTAACAAGCTTGCCGTGACGCGTATTTCCCCGGTAAAGCCTCTCTCCATCCCGGGCGGCGGCGGCATGGGGATGCCGATCGATGAAATCAGGTGGGCCAAGGCGTACCCAAGGGTTATTCCTGTCAGCCCCCCTGCAATGCCAAGCAGGGCCCCCTCGGTGGCAAACATCTGCAAGATCTTTTGGCGCTTGAGACCAATCGCCAGCAAGGTGCCGATCTCGCCCGTGCGTTCCATTACGTTCATGATCAGCATATTCGAAATGCTGAGAACGATGATCAGACCGATGATCAGTCGAAGTACATTGATCTGCTGCGAGAATAGAGCGACCGTCTTGTTGTAAAAATCGGCATGCGCATACCATGGCACAAATTCCAGGTGGTTCTTGTTTTCCGGAAAGCGTGCGCGGAATTGAGCCAGGATAGTGTCGGTCTGCTCTGTTTCATCGAGCAAAACAAGCCAGACATGGGCTCCCGTAACCCGTAGCAGCGATTGTGCCTGGGCAATCGGCAATCGCAGGGCGGAATTGTCGTAAGCTTGATTGGTGCTGGTGAATACCCCGGCCACCTTGGCTTCAATCGCGTTGATGCCGCCGCCTGAGGCGTTAGCCAGCAAAGCAACCGTATCTCCGGGACCAACGCCGAGATTGCGCGCGAGGCCATTCCCCAGGATCACTTCGTGTGCGTTCGGTCCAGACAGATTTCTGCCTTTGGTTATCGCCAAGCCCCCCTTGCTGAGCTCGGCCTCTTTGGCGGGGACGACACCTTCCGCCAGAAAGGCTACGGTAGTTTCTCCGTGGCTGATAAGGCCGGTCACCTTGATTCTTGGCGCGACCAGCTTGATCCCCGGGGTGGATTCCAGGCTTTTCAGAATCTCAGAGTCTTTGGGCAATAGATAGGCAAATGGGTTGGCAGCCCCCTTGCTGAAGTAATCCGGGCGCACCACCTGAACATGGCCGGACTGGAATTTGATGGTCCCTTCCCGCATAGCCCAGAAAACCCACTGGATAAAACCTTCGGCGAGCACCATGGAAATAACGCCGACCGCAACAATGAAAAGCGCAGTCAGGGTGCGGCGGCGATTTCGGGTGAGATTGCGCAGCGCAACCCGTAGATCAGCTATCTGGTCTCTCAAATGTCTGCTCCTCGCTGACCATTCGGCGTTTGGACTGGATTATATTCACGAAATGAACCATCCTTATTCAACGTTATGAAGCCTTTTCAGGGGCGTGGGCACCATGGAGTCAAGCAGAAAGGTCGTACTTCTTGTGGCGGAGGCAGTCACACTCGCCCATTATGGCCGTATCGCCACGCTGGCCAGGACCCTCCCCGCAAACCAATACAAGGTTATTGTAGCTGCCGACCCGCGCTACCGGGAGTTGGACCCAATACAGGGTGTGGATTTCCATCCCATCTGGTCCATCCCATCCTCCCGGTTTGCCCGCGCGCTTGAGCAGGGAACCCCACTGTATGACATAAATACGCTGATGCGCTATGTCGAAGATGACCTGGCGCTGATTGATGCAGTAAAACCTGACCTCATCGTCGGCGATTTTCGATTGTCGCTGGCGGTCAGTGCGCCGCTTCGCAACGTTCCCTATGCCTCCGTGGTCAACGCCTACTGGAGTCCCTATGCGGATATTGCTTATCCCGTTCCTGATCTGCCTATTACGCGAGTCATGGGCCTAAGAGTGGGACAAGCGCTGTTCGATTTAGTCCGTCCGTTTGCCTTCGCCCTGCATGCCCGCCCTCTGAATCTGGCACGCCGTCGCTACGGGCTGCCATCTTTGGGAAATGATTTGAGAGTCGTCTACAGTTGGGGCAACTACACGCTCTATGCCGATGTGCCTGAGTTGGTGCCTACCCGGCCGCTGCCTTCCAACCACCATTGTCTTGGTCCACCGCTCTGGTCTGCACGCGCCCCTCTTCCCGAGTGGTGGGGTCGCATGACGGAAGACAAGCCCGTTGTATTGCTGACCCTGGGTAGTTCGGGGCGGTCCGATTTGTTGCCGATGGTCTTGTCCGCATTGTCCGATCTTCCGATCACTGTCATCGCCGCGACTGCGGGCAAGATTGATCTGGTCAATGTGCCCGAGAACGCACTTGTGGCCGATTATCTGCCTTTGGATAGCGTGGTGCAGCGCACCAGTCTGGTTATCTGCAATGGTGGTAGCCTGATGACCTACCAGGCTTTGGCTTTCGGAGTGCCTGTCTTGGGTATCTGCTCGAATATGGATCAGTTACTCAACATGAACGCTATTCAGGCCCTTGGCGCAGGTTTGTCGTTGCGGGCGGAGTCCGTCATGCCAGCGCAACTGAGAGAATCTGTTATGGCTTTGCTTGACAGCACCGACTATGCGCATGCAGCGGATCAGGCCGGGAAGCGTTTCAAGAAAGTGGATGTCGGCCAGCGTTTCAGGGAGTTTGTCGAGGAAGTTTTAGGGTAGCCCTGTCAGTCCCGGAGAAAAACCATGCGCAAGATCACTGCACAGCAAATCACCTTTTTTTTCATGATGTTCGGCGTCATTTTGTTTTTGGGGATCGGCACAGCGTACGGTCTACTCGGTAAGCTGCCGCTGGGCGATTTTCGCGGCATGACCCTCGTTATTGGCGCGATTGTGTTCGTGTATCTCTACGCGTTTGCGGTATATCGCATGTTTTTGCGTTTCATGCCGCTGAAGGAAGGCGACATCGTTGAAGGGTCGCGCGAGGAATTTGCAGCCCAGGTCAACATCCTGTTCTACCTCATGCTGTTCAACAGCCTGATACGGACCCATTTCCTGCCGGTGCCGCTCATGCGGTTGATCTATCAGGCGCTAGGCGCGCGCCTGGGTGACAATACCTACAGTGCAGGAACCCTGCTTGACCCCGCATTGACCGAATTCGGTGTCAACTGCATCATCGGCCACGACGCCGTGCTTTTTTGCCACGCCATCGAGGGGAAGCATTTTTCACTGTCCCGCATCCGGGTGGGCGATAACGTCACCATCGGCGCCACCGCCGTCATCATGTCAGGGGTGAATATTGGGGATGGTGCCATTGTCTCCGCCGGTTCGGTTGTGCTGAAGAACACCCAAATCGGCCCCAACGAAATCTGGGGCGGCGTGCCCGCAAAGCGACTTATTCGCAAGGAGCAGGTCTGATTTCGGGGTTCCTGTTGCTGTTGAATTAAGGCATCACCCCATAGAGGTGGGAACTGATGTGGCTGAATGACACGAGTTTGCCATGGCCAATGCCTTTGCGCTCGAATATCCCGTGTGGCAGGAGCCCACATAAGCCTTATACAGAGTGGCTCCCTGGGAGAGGGGCGGGTTGATTTGGGGACATGCAATAAAAAAAGGGCCACAAACTCTGTGGCCCTTTTTGCTCGAGCGGAATTACCCGCCCGTGTATCGCGCTGTTACTTGGCGCTACGGCGGCGGCTGACGCCCAGGCCCACCAAAGCGATTCCCAACAGAGCCAGCGTGCCGGGCTCGGGTACCGACGACGCCGTAAAGTTCTGGTTGCCATCTGCTTGCAGCAAAATGGCTCCAGCTGGCAGGGCTTGTGTGCCGCCAGCGGCAGCCGGCGCCGATGTCGGAGCTATCCAACCGGTTATATTGCTTCCAATTTGCAGCGTCGTCGTTGCGGTCGAAGTTAGCAAAGTCGGGGAAATGTATAAGGGATTAGTAGTAGTAATCAGTGCTTGAAGCGTTGCGCTACCGCCGCTGATAATATTGAACCCACCACCCGGCTGGGAGGTGATCGTCCCCGAGATCAGCAGGATACCGTCCGTTATGCCGGCGCCGGTCACTTGGTTGGCATCCTTGCTGGTGTCGTACCAGATGTTGAAGGAGCCGCTGTTAACCTGAAACGAGGCGTCAGTACATATAGTAGTGAAGACGTTACACGTGCTGGTCTCGTTCAGCATCGCTTGAATCGTGTATTCGTAATTTCCCGATAACAAAGGAATGGTCGCCCCGACTATGCTAACCCCTCCAGTGTCGAGGATAGAATTTGCGCTCGCATAGTAGGTCAGATCAAAAGTGCTGGTAGTGGCTGACAGAGGATTAAAGCCATTTACGATTGCTGTGCCATTTGAAGCCCAGTCAAACCCTCCCCAGTTGCTGAAGCTACCTGCTGAGTTGGTTAGAGTGGCGGCACTTGCGTATGAGCTACCAGCTAATACCGTAATGGCCGCAGCGCTGATCGCAAAATCTTTTAGTTTGGTCTTGAACATGATTTCTTACTCCTTGCGTTAACAAAATTTCGGGGCAGCGGCTCGGCATTTACAGTTTTGTGGCACTCAAAGCCAAGTCTCGTACCAATGTAAAAGCAAGGCATGTGCCAGGAAATATAAAGTCTTTTGCAATCAATGAATAAGGTGTTTTAACGGGGTAATCGTTTCTTTCCCTGTGGCTGAAGTGTAAAAAAAACCGACACTCCTATATTGGTACGAGATATCCGTTTAGGGTCGTCTCGCTCTCGGTGCTGTACCCCCCCTAAAACAGTGCGGCTCATTACTAGAGGCGAAGGCGGGGCTTCACCCCTCCCCGGAGTGAAATGCTTGGAGACCATCGAGGGCATACAGGCGAGGGCGTACAGGGCTGCATACGGCTATCGTTGCAATGTTTGTAGCAGCGCCTTGGCTTGTTCCCGTTCCGGAAATGCATGACCCGAAGCCAATAACTGCTTGAGCTGGTTTTGGGCTTCTGCCTTTTTTCCGGCTCGAGCCAATCCGTACGCATAATGGAATCGGATACTGGCCTCTTTTGGCGCGGTGGAGACGGCCTTGTGTAGCAGTTCCAGACCGCGCTGCATTTGACCGTGCTCAACCAAGATCCAGCCCAGGGTGTCCTGAATCCCGGGATGGTTGGGCGCGAGCTTGAGCGCGCGTTCGGCCAGGTCGATGGCTCTGCTGTCTTTCTCGCGTTGATACAGGGTGGCTAAATTGTTCAGGGCTGCAATATTGGTGGGGTTCGTTTTTATGAGTTCCTGGTATTGGCTGATGGCCTCCTTATTGCGCTTTGCCTGCATCAGGAATTCGGCCAGATAGCTGTGGGCCACGCTATCGGCAGGATGTTCTTTGACCCACGTGTTGAGCTGCAAATCTGCGGCCTGAGCATCGCCTGCTAAAGTGAGCGCTCGGTGGCGTTTAATCAGCACGGTTGAACCCGCGCCTTTTGCCAAGGCTTGGGCATATGCGCCGGCTGCCTGGAGATATTTCTTCTGCCCCAGGTTTATATCCGCCTCGTACTCAAATCCCGCTGACGATTTTGGCTGCCTGGCCTGGAGTTGACGCGCTATCTGGAGTGCCGCATCCGGTTTGTTGTCTTCTAGTTCGAGATCAATCAGCGTTTTATACGCAGGCAGTAGATCAGGCTGAATCTTTATCGCCTGATGCAAATTGGCCCGCGCTTTGGAATACTGCTTGTCAGACATTTGTGCAAGTGACAACCTGATCAGGGCGCCTGGAGACTGAGGTTCATTAAGCAGGATGCGTGTGTAAGCCGTGATGGCAGCCGTTTTATTGCCCAAAGCCATGTGGGTCGCGCCAAGCAGGTTCTGGGCTTCCGGATTGTCTGGAGCGTTATTGACCGCTTCGCGGGCCAGGGAAAGGGCTTTTGCATTGTCTTTGGTCGACAGATAATAACGGGTGAGGGCAGCTCGCGGCTTGATGTCTTTGGGTGTGGCTTTAACCGCTTTCTCTAGCCAATTCGCATATTCGTTGCCCTTGTTTTCGATGGCCGAGAGATCAGCCAGTGCCATCATGATCTGCGTGTTCTGTTTGTTTTTTTCAAACGCAGCTTCCAGACGGGTACGCGCGGCATCCAGCTTTTGGTCTGCAATGTCGAGACGGGAGAGGCTGAGTGTGGCAGGAACGAAGTTGGGCTGGATGGCCAAAGCCTGTTCCAGGGCCTTGCGCGCGCCTGCATTGTCTCGTTTGCCTAGAAGGGCTGCGGCACGGAGATTTTGGGTAACGGGGTTGTTGGGTAATTTCTTCTCCATGGCGGTGATGGCCTGGAGCGCGGCGTCAAAGTCTTTACGCTGCATAAGAACCAGAACCAAAGCCATATCCGCCTCACCAGGCTTGGTACTCAGCTTTGTGGCTTGTTGCAGGTTGGTCAGCGCTTTGTCACTTTCACCTTCCGCCAGGTAACGCGAGGCAAGGCGCATCTTGATATCGCCGCTCTCAGGGGCCAGGTCAGAAGCCCGTTGCAAGTAGCTCATGGCGGCGTTGTAGTCCCTGGCTGCAAGGTACGCTTCCGAAGCCAAGGCAAGTGCTTGGCTATCTTTTGAGTCTGGAGATAAAAGTGGCGTGAGCGTTTTCAATGCCTTGTCGGCTTGCCCTTGTTTTAATTGCGAGGCAGCGAGTACCCGCATAGCGAATGGATTGTTCGGAAAACGTGACAAGACACGGTTGATGTAAGTTTCGGTTTGCTGGTAAGAACCTAGTGCGTAGGATGTCGCACCCGCAAGCAGGAGACTTGGAGCATGGTCCTCAGTCGTTTTGAATACTTCCTGCAGCGCGCTTCGCGCTTCAGGATATTTTTCTTGCTGAAAAAAGAATAAGGCCTGAAGGTAATTTGCCAAAGCTGTCTTCGGCGCAATCTTCAGCAGGTGATCCAGGTCTTTCCTTGCTTTCTCCAATTGGTTTACAGATAAATTGACGCTAATTCTTTGAGCAAGGGCTTCCAGGTTATTCGGCTCGAGTTTCAGTGCGTTTGCATAAGCCGTCTGGGCTCCTTGCACGTCATTATTCAATAGAGATAAATCCCCCTGGTGAACCCAGGTTTTGGCCTGCATATCCTTGATGTCGAGAGCGGCATCAAGCCATTCTTTGGCCTTCGGTATGTTGTGTTCTGCTACTGCGCATTGAGCTAAACCCCAGTAGGCTGGTGGATTGCTCGGGTGGGCGTTGAGGGATTGCTGGAACAGGACACAGGCTTCCTTCAGCTTGCCTTGGCGCAGCAAAGCATTGGCCCGAATCTGCAAAATGCGTGCGAGGTTGAGCTTGGAGGTTTGGTCACCGGGTTCAATTTCATCGATTATCCTCGTGTACTCACCCATCAACAGCAAGGCCTCTCCGAGCAGTGGTTTGATGGATTCACGATTCACACCCAGCTTTTCGGCTTGTGTCAGTTCCTTCTCGGCTGCGGCCCCCATGCTTGTTTTTAGGTAAATTTGACCTAGCAACAGCCTTGCCTGAGGGCTTTCGGGATTCTTTTGGAGGGCATTTTTCAGTTCAATTATGCTCTCCTTGAGTTGGCCTTTACCCTCTAAATCCTTAGCGCGCTGAATGTGCTCCTGTTCGGTGAAATTGGATGAGCGGTCACAACCGTACAGTGTGAGGGAAGCGGCCAAAGTAAAGGCCAGAAAAAACGGATGCTGGGTCATGCTGCATGCTCCATTCAGGTTGTCGCGGAGAAGTGCAAGAGAGGGAGCGCCATCAAGATGCTGTCCTCCTTGCGAGTTTTACTGATTTTTAAGGTGTTTATGCAAGTTACGCGCCTCTTGCATTTGTGGAAATGCTACGCCACTTGCTAGTAATCGCTCTACTTCACTCAACGCGCGGGCACGATCACCCGATTGAGCTAAGGACGATGCCAGATGGAACTGGATTTCTGCTGCGTCGGGCGCCTTGGCCAATGCCTGTTTTAACAGTTTTATCCCACGCGATGTTTGCCCCTGTTGTACCAGTATCCAACCTAATGTATCCATCACGGCCGGGTTGTCGGGCTTGAGCTTGAGTGCCTGTTCGGCGAAGCCAAGCGCGCGGCTGTCCTTGGATTCGAAGAGGGACCAGGCAAGATTATTCAGAACCAGCAGGTTGTTCGGGTTGCCCTTGTTCAAGAGTAAATAATGCTCGGCCGCGGCTTTGTGCTGGCCTCGCTTGATCAGGTTTTCGGCGAGTGCAGCACGGATGCCGGCATCTTGCGGGTGGGTGGATAGCCAGGCGGCGAGGCGCTTTTCGCCTTCTTCGGGGCGTTGGGTGGCGTTGAAGATTTGCAGCTGGCGGACGAGCAGTGATCCGGAAGGTTTGAGTTTTTGGGCGCGCTCGAAAGCGGCCAAAGCTGAAGAATAGTCCTTGCGGGCGAATGCGGTGTCGCCTTCCAGAACGAAGCCAGCCGGGTTGTCTGGCTTTTGTTGTTGAACTTGCTTGGCGAGTTTTTGTGCCTCTTCGAAACGTGCACTCTGTATTTCGATGCCGCCCAGCATCAACTGCGCTTCAATTAAGTCTGGCTGAATGCGCAGGACATCCTGCAAGGTTTTACGTGCGCCAGGTAGATCTTTGGCAACGATCTGCGTGGTTGCGAGCTTGACTAGGGGCGTGGCCTGGCCAGGCTGGCCTTCAACCAGCTTTCGGTAGCTGGCCAACGCGTTGGTGCTGTCTCCCACTGCCAGCTGGGTGGTGCCGAGGAGATCTAGGGCAACCGGGCTGTCGGGCTGGGCATTGACGGCTTCGCGTGCGGTCGCAAGCGCCTTGTTCTTGTCCCCTTTTGCAAGCTGGTATCGCGCCAGCACCAGACGGGGTTGCAGTGCCTGGGGTTGGACGGAGGCGGCTTTTTCCAGCCAGCTCACGAAGGTTTTTTCATCCTTGCTGAGCAGGGCCAGATCGGCCAGCGCGAGCATGGCGTTGAGGTGTTTGGGATCGGCTTTCAGGATGCCCTCGAAGCGCTGTCGTGCGGCGATGGGCTGTTTGTCCTTGAGATCGAGTTGCGCCAGGTTGGCTGCAGCAGGAAAAAACCCGGGGTCTAGTTTGAGCGCCTGCCCAAAGCCGTCGCGCGCACGCGCCACATCCTGTTTTCCCAGGTAGGCGGCTCCTCGATAATTCCAGCTCAAGGGGCTCGCGGATTGTTTTTTCTCAAGCGCAGCAATGCTTTTCAAGGCGGCGTCGAATTCCTTTTTCTTGAGCTGGTTGAGAATAATGAAATTGTCGGCGCGGCTGTTGGCACCTTCCATTCCAGCGGCGGCTTGCAAGTCGGTCATCGCGCGGCTGTCACCCTGAGCCAGTCGGGAAATGCCGAGCTCGGTGAGAATGGCAGCACTGTCAGGATTGCGTTGGGCGGCCTGCTCAAAATAGGACGATGCCTGAGAAAAGTCTTTTTTGGCCAGCGCGATTTCGCCCGCGACAACCAATACACCCGCGTCGGCGTTAGCTGATTTGAGCGCGGGGTTGAGTGTGCGTGCCGCCTCATCCGGGCGCCCCAGTCGAAGCTGGGTGGCGGCCAGCAGTCGAAGCGCGTACAGATTGTTGGGGGTAAGC
>JAAFGW010000272.1 GCA_010365175.1 Sulfuriferula multivorans
AGTAGGTCATCGTCAGACTCCTTATTCGTACTCCAGCACCACGCTTGGCGTACTCTAAAACCCCCTCCCATAAAGAGGGGGTTTTTTTATTGCGCACAATAAAGCGTGATAAGCGTTGCATCCAACAGGTAAAATTTGGGGGTGACGACTCAAGCTCATAAAGCCTTATTCCCGTTATTGCGTCGCCTGTCAGATGGCCGGTTTCATTCTGGACAAGATCTGGCGCACGAATTTCAGCTTTCTCGGGCCAGCATTTTCAATCTGTTTAATCAAGCCGAGGCCATGGGACTTAAAGTCCATGCTGTTCGTGGACGAGGCTACAAACTGCCTGTTCCTGTGGATTGGCTCGATGAGACCGCAATCGTTGAGTTTCTTGCTGATTTGGCTAGCGACTATGACGTACGTATCCGGGATAGTGTCGCCTCGACCAATTTGGCACTGATGGAGGCTGCATTAGAAGGCGCGGTTGATGGGTCGGTGATGTGTGCAGAACACCAGTCTGCAGGCAAGGGTCGACGCGGACGATATTGGCATGCAGTATTGGGAGGGAGCCTGACATTTTCAGTGCTGTGGCGATTTGATAATGGCTTGCAATCACTGGTGGGGTTAAGCTTGGCGGTTGGCTTGGCCATTGCTCGGGCAATCAATCGTCACACACAGCATGCGGTGCGTTTGAAATGGCCCAATGATGTGCTGGTGGATTACCGTAAGTTGGCCGGGATACTGGTTGAAGTGCAAGGCGACCTGCATGGCTCTGCATTTGCTGTTGTTGGGGTAGGGTTGAATGTACGGATGAGTCCCGAGCAACGTGACGCGGTGGACCAGGCTGTGGTGGATTTATATGAAATGGGTGTAACCGTGAGCCGCAATCAGTTGCTGGCAGATTGTTTACAGGAGTTGCATCTCATGTTGACGCTGTTTCGAGCGCAGGGGTTTTCCGCATTGCGTGAAGACTGGATGGCTATTGATGCCTATGCAGATAAAGCGGTTACCCTGATGTTGCCAGATTCAAAGGGCGTGGTAGGCGTGGCCGCCGGTGTAGATGAAACGGGGGCCTTTTTATTACGAGATACGCGGTCAGCGGTTCACGCTTACAGCGGAGGAGAAATCAGCTTGCGACTTGATACGCGCGCGCGATGAAAAGCCGGCGGTTGTTGCTCGATGCGGGTAACACGCGGCTTAAATGGGCTGTGGTTGAACACAGCACATGGCTGGCGCAGGGCAGTGCCGTTTACAGTGATCTGACCGCCCTAACCCAGGTGATAGAGCAGCACGACGCCTGCTACATTGCCAGTGTGGTGCGCACGCAGCATGAAGAGCAGATTACAACGCTACTGGCGTCCTATTCAATATCCCCCACTTGGTTAACCACCGAGTCGACGTTTTCGGATGTAAGCAATGCGTACTTGAATTCTCGCCAACTGGGTGTGGATCGCTGGATGGGGCTGATTGCTTCGCGTCAGCGCAGTCATGCGGCAACGCTGGTCGTCTCGGTGGGTACTGCGATGACAGTGGATGCGTTGTCGGCAGAGGGTGAGTTTCTTGGTGGCTTGATAGCGCCGGGGATTGTCCTGATGCAGCGGGCTTTGCAGCAAGGCACAGAAAAAGTGGCTGAGGTCAGTGGCGTCTGTCAGACTTTTCCACGAACAACAGCGGATGCAGTACAGAGCGGCATCATTGCGGCATTATGTGGCGCAGTTCAACGGCAGTTTGAGCATTTGGCTGATGTGGCAGGAAAACCGCCGCGCGTCATTCTGACGGGGGGCGATGCTGAAACCTTGTTGCCTTTTATTGATTTGCAGGTTGAGTTGGCGCCTTTACTAGTGCTGGAAGGAATGGAACGCGTGACCAGAGAAAGTGAATTGAAATGAAATGGATGACATGGAGCCTGTTGGCAGCCAACTTGCTGGTAGCGGGTTTTTTTGTCGGCCGTGAGTATTTTCCGCAAACCGGCTCGAGTGAAACTGCGCCGATGAATGTGGATCGACTGAGCTTGCGGAGTCAGGCCGGGTCTGCTTCAAGCGACGAACCTCCGAAAGCTGCGGTTGCACCCAAGGCCTTTTGTATTGAATGGCGGGGCCTGAACCAGGGAGAGTTCACGCAGGTGCGTGAGCAATTCAAGACCTTGGCCAATGAGCGGGTCATGTCTTTCACTGAGGTGCCGGTTAATACGCGAAATTGGGTCATATTTCCGCCTTTGCCCAGTGCCGAATCGGCAGCGGCCAAACTGAGTGAACTGATGGCTGTGGGGATACAGGATGCGTTCGTGGTCAAGGACGTTCCCTGGCGCAATGCCATTTCACTTGGCCTGTATGCGAACAACGAGTCAGCTCAGCGGCGCGTCAGTGAAGTTGAGGATAAAGGCGTGCTGGGTACCCGTGTCGAAGTCCAGCCAAAACAAGGGACAGAGTATTACTTCATGATACGCAGCGAGGATCCGGACGCGTTGAAAAGCCTGGGTGAAATCAAGCAGGCCTACCCAAACAGCCGTCAGTCTCGCGTAGCCTGCCCGAATTAACGAGTGTCGTGAATCAGAAATAGTGCAACATGAAACGGCGTCTTTTACCCGACAGCCTGACGGCTTGGGCACAGGTTCCGCATGACTGCGTTGCGCGTCGTTGCCATAGAGCCAGCTATGTCGCCTACCCCTTGCGGGTAAAAAATCCATCCGTTTCCATATGTTCCCCCATCCCTGATTCACGACACCAGGTCAAACATAGCTGAGTGCAATGCCGACAAATATCGCGGCGCCGAACCAGGTGTTGTGCAGGAAGGCACGAAAGCATTGTTGGGGGTCACGCGACCGGATCAGGCTCATGTGATAGAGGGCAATCGCTGCCGCAGTAATCAAGCCGCCATAAAAAACGAATCCCATATTCCGCTGCAAACCCACCCAGGCGAGGAGGGCAAGCGTGAGGCCGTAACACACGGCAATGGCAACCAGGTCAAAACGACCGAAGGTAATCGCCGAGGTTTTAATCCCGATTTTGAGATCGTCTTCGCGGTCAACCATGGCATATTGCGTGTCGTAGGCAATGGCCCAGAAAGTGTTGGCCGTCAGCAGGATCCAGGCCTCCATTGGAACCTCACCCCACAGCGCGGCGTAGCTCATCGGGATGCCAAAGCCGAACGCGATGCCGAGGTAGGCTTGGGGGAGGGCAAAAAAGCGCTTGGTAAAAGGGTAACTCGCCGCCAGAAACAAGGCGATTACGGATAAACCCAGCACCAGCGTATTGAGCGGCAGAATCAGCAGAAAAGCCAGCAAGGACAGGCCCGCTGCCAGCAGCAGCGCTTCTTTTGCAGACACTTTTCCAGCGGCCAGGGGACGGTTGCGGGTTCGCGCTACTTGGGAGTCGATATGGCGATCGGCGTAGTCGTTGATGACGCAACCAGCCGAACGCATCAGCACCACGCCCATAATGAATATCCACAGAATCATCCAGTTCGGTTGCCCGTTAGTGGCCAGCCACTGGGCCCAGAGGGTGGGCCATAGCAACAGCAGAATGCCGATTGGTTTGTCCAGCCGCATCAACTTTTCATAATGAGACAAGCGTTCGGTCAGGGTCATAAGTTATCAATAGCAGGGAGAAAGACTTCGGTGACCAACAAGGGGCGTCCGTTCAGACAGAATAAAGAACGACGCGCCCATAGCACGCGAGTGGCTTGAGTTTGGTAGCGATCAATGCGGCGGAATAGCGGGTGTCGAGGCGTCAGCTTGCGAAATACAAGCGCTTTTCGCTGAATGCGTGGGTTATTGAACAAGGCCTCGCCAAGTGGGCGACTGCCGAGCCGGGTGA
>JAAFGW010000273.1 GCA_010365175.1 Sulfuriferula multivorans
ACGGGATCGCCTGTGGTTGTGCTGTTCCATGGACTGGAAGGCAGTGCCGACAGCCATTACGCACGCGACCTCATGGCCACGACCCAGGCACGCGGATGGCATGGTGTAGTGGCGCATTTTCGCGGCTGCTCGGGTGAAGCCAACAGGCTCCCGCGAGCCTATTTCGCTGGCGACAGTGAAGATATCGGTCACATGCTGCATCACGTCAAATCACGCCATACAGACGCACCCGTTTACGCAGTGGGTGTCTCGCTCGGCGGCAATGCACTACTGAAATGGCTGGGCGAACAAGGCGATGCAGCACGCAGCCTGGTCGAGTGTGCGGCCGGCGTATCGGCTCCTGTCGACCTGACTGCTGCTGGAAACGCGCTAGACCGAGGATTTAATCGACGCGTGTATACCGCACGCTTTCTCGTCACACTCAAGCATAAAGCCTTGAACAAAGCCCACCAGTTTCCTGGCCTCCTCGATGCCGAGGCCATCGCGGCCGCCACCACTTTTCGCGAATTCGATACGCTGGTGACCGCACGCCTTCATGGTTTTCGGGATGCCGATGACTACTGGTTAAAAGTTTCGGCCAAGCCTCTGCTTAAATCGATCACCACGCCTACTCTGATCATCAATGCGAAAAACGACCCGTTTCTGCCGTCCACAGCTTTGCCTACACTTGCCGACATATCACCTGCCGTCACGATTGAACAACCCGCAACCGGCGGTCATGTCAGCTTTCCATCCGGACCTTTCCCCGGCAATCTGGATTGGCTTTCGCGACGTCTGATGCAGCATTTCGACACCCAGCACAGGTAGAATCAAAACATCACCAATCAGGGAGCGTGTTGTGGAAACCCCCAAGGAAATCTTCAAGGCTTACGACATTCGCGGCATTGTCGGCAAGACCTTCACCCAAGAAATCGTTGAAGCTATTGGCCATGCCATTGGCTCTGAAGCAGTCATACGCGGCCAGAAGGAAATTTGCATCGGGCGCGATGGTCGCCTGTCAGGTCCGGACATGGCGGCCGCACTTGCGCGCGGCATCCGCAAGGCCGGTATCGGCGTAGTCGACCTGGGCATGGTTGCCACGCCCATGACGTATTTTGCAGCGTACCAGCTGGGCACCCATAGTGCCGTGATGGTCACCGGCAGCCACAACCCACCCGACTACAATGGCCTGAAGATGGTCTTGGGCGGGGAAACGCTGTCCGGCGACGCCATCCAGAAACTGCGCGATCGCCTGACAAACGACGATCTGGTGAATGGGGAAGGCGGTTATCGTGAATACGATATCGCCGACGAATACCTCACGCGCATCGTCTCTGATGTCAAACTCACTCGTCCGATGAAAATCATCATCGACTGCGGCAACGGTGTGGCCGGTGCATTTGCGCCCAAGCTTTATCGCGACATGGGCTGCCAGGTCGAAGAGCTGTTCTGCGAAGTCGACGGCAACTTCCCCAATCACCATCCCGACCCGTCACAACCGAAAAACCTGCAGGACCTGATCGCTGCACTGAAAACCAGCGATTCAGAAATCGGCCTCGCATTCGACGGTGACGGCGATCGGCTGGGTGTCGTGACCAAGGACGGTACGATCATTTTTCCTGACCGCCAGTTGATGCTGTTCGCCGATGATGTACTCAGCCGCAATCCCGGTGCCGAAATTATTTTCGATGTGAAATCAACCCGCAATCTGTTCAGCTGGATCCGTGAACGCGGCGGAAAGCCCTTGCTGTGGAAAACGGGACACAGCTTCATCAAGGCCAAGATGAAGGAAACCGGCGCACTGTTAGCCGGTGAAATGTCCGGCCATGTATTTTTCAAGGAACGCTGGTTCGGCTTTGATGACGGAATGTACGCCGGCGCACGCCTGCTCGAGTATCTGTCCAAACAGCCCGACATCAATGCCACCCTGCACAACTTGCCTGACTCGGTAAACACACCCGAACTCAACATCAAACTGGCTGAAGGCGAGCACTACACGTTGATGGATACGCTGAAAAAAATTGCGATCTTTCCGGATGCGCAGGAAATAATCACCCTCGATGGCTTACGCGTGGAATACGCCGACGGATTTGGGCTCGCACGCCCATCTAACACCACGCCGGTCATCGTGTTGCGGTTCGAGGCTGACAACACCGAAGCGCTGGAAAAAATTCAGGCCGACTTCCGCCGTGTGATCCACCAGGCTGCCCCAGACCTCGCGCTGCCGTTTTAGGGGACGCAGACGACAGCCCTCTGCCAAATGGACTGCGCGATCAGTCCACTGGCAAGGGTTCCGGCTTGTGCAGCAGGTAACCCTGTACAAAATCCACCCCCATTTTTTTCAGGCAGGCCAGTTCTTCTTTTGTTTCCACTTGTTCTGCAATGGTCTGCTTGCCCAGTTCATGGCCCAGCGTGTGCATGGCTTTGACGATGGCCAGCTTTTCGCGGTCGACATTCATTCCGCGAACAAACTCACCATCTATTTTGAGATAAGCAACCGGCAAGCGCTTCAAATATCCAAACGATGACTGGCCTTTGCCAAAGTCATCCAGCGCAAACAGAATGCCCCGAGACTTCAGTGTGAGTATCAGATTTTCGCACGCATCCAGACTATCAATTGCGGCAGATTCGGTCACTTCGAAGCTGATTCTGGAAGGGTCAAACGAATATTTGTTGATTTCATCGAGGATGAAATCAGCAAAGCTCGAGTCGCCGAGACTGCGGCCTGACAAATTGAGCGCATACGACGCTTTGTCTTCGGGATGGGTATCGAAATACGCGCAGAAATTTCGGACCACCCATCGATCAAAGCTGGGGGCGAGGCCATAGCGTTCAGCAGCGGGCAGGAATTCACCCGGAGAAATGATTTCGCCATCTTCACCGCGCAACCGCAACAGAATCTCGTAATGCTGTGTTTTATCTCCTGACGCCAGAGCAACTTTTTGTTGGCGATAGAGGACAAATCGATGGGCTTCAAAAGCCTTGGTAATCGTGCCCACCCATTGCATTTCATCATTTATTTTCCGCAATGCAGGATGCGTTTTCTCGTACACTTGAATGGCGTTTCCGCCCAACGATTTTGCGTGATAACACGCTGTATCCGCTTGTGCCAGGACATCACCTATATCGGTCATCCCCGGGTGAAGCTCGGTTACACCCAGGCTCACACCTACCATGTACATCTTGTCATCCCATTGGAAGCGGAATCGACTGATTTCATCGCGTAATCCCTGGATGTGTTCAAGCGCCTCTTGCAGCGTCGCATCAACGAACAACAAACCGAACTCGTCTCCCCCAAGCCTGGCCAGGTAATGATTTTTATCATCAACACGCCGCGCCATGATGGCAGTCAGACGCTGCAACAGGGCATCTCCGGCACGGTGGCCGCAGGTGTCATTGACAAGTTTGAAACGGTCGAGATCGATGTAGCAAAAAATACAGCGCCGCGTTTCGTGTTTCACGCTCGAAAGCGCCGCATTCAATTTGTCTTCCATCGCGCGGCGGTTCCACAGGCCAGTGAGATGGTCACGTTCGGCCTGCCATGCCAGACGCTGCATCAGGCTACGCCATTCGCTTTCGTCCTGAAATACCAGCACGCCCCCCTGAACCTTGCCATCGTCCGAACGTATGGGTGCGGCCGTGTCACTAATGGCAATTCGATTCCCGCTCCGGGTAAGGAGCAAGGTATGGCTATCGAGCCCAACCACGGTATTGTTTCGCAATGCGAGTTCTAGTGGGCATGCCGCGATTGAACCGGTTTTATCGTTTATCAACGGCAATACGTCCGATACACGCCGTCCCTGTGCCCGCTC
>JAAFGW010000274.1 GCA_010365175.1 Sulfuriferula multivorans
ATCGGGAAAGCTATTGGCCACCGTCCGGTTAGATCCGCCGTTATACCATTGAAAAATCATAACTAATAAACACTCCGGAGTCAGATACCGTCTTGAATTGCAACCCTGCCGATAGCGAAACCCGCATCAAACGGTTTTCCTGATTTCACCACTCCGTAGATCAAGTGTGCGAGCTTGCGCATTGCAGCGCCCACCACCGCCTTCGGTGCCAACCCGTTTGCTTTCATCCGTGCGCCAAACACTTTCAGCACCGGGTTGTGGCGCAACGCCACCAGCCCCGGCATATATAAGGCCTTGCGTAAATCCGCATGCCCGGTTCGCGAGATCATCGTGCGGCCCCTGACTGAACTCCCAGACTGCCGCTGACGCGGGCATATCCCGATAAAGGCAGCCAACGCTTTGGCGTTGGCAAAGCGTCTGACATTGCCTGCATATGCCAGGACCTTGGCCACCGTGGTGTCACCAATGCCCGGAATGCTGGCAATCAACTCCGCATCCTGTTTCAGTTCAGGATGGCCATCGATATGGTCGCTGATGGTGCGTTGTAGTTGGGCAATCTGCTCGTCGAGCCAAGCTATGTGGCTTTTGACATTGGGCAGCACGGTGGTTTCTCCACTGGCGTGATGCGCTTCCAGGCGGTTGCACTCCTGCTGGTGCATGTCCTTGAGCGCTTGCAGCCGTTCGACCAGCGCGCACAGTTGCCGGTAGGCCGGGCTTGGCGGGACCCAGAGACTAGGGCACATGGCGGCGCAGAAGCGCGCCAATAGTGCGGCGTCTGCCCGGTCGGTCTTGTTGCGTGCCAGTTCGCTTTGGGCAAAGCCTTTGATGCGGGCGGGATTGACGACACTGACCCGCCAGCCGAAATCCACCAGGGCCAGAGCGACCTGTTCGCTGTAGGGACCGGTGGCTTCAAGGGAAAGGTGCGCGCTGTCGCAGACGACGCCCCGTTCCTGCAACCAACTGTCTAACTGGATAAGTCCTGTCCGATCATTGCTCAGCACTTTGGATTTAACCTTGCCGTTTATCAGGACGGCACAATCAAGTTTGCGTTTAGAAACATCGATACCGACAAATGATGTAATAACGTGCGTGACTGCTTTCATCGTTTTAACCTTCCTCGTATGCAGGCTCGTGCACAGACGAATCTGGGCGGCCTTAGTTACCGTTCGGTTTGTGAGAAACGAGAAATGAGTCGGGGCACCTATCTGACTCACAGGCTTGGCCCAAATGGGTTGGCCTTAAGTCTTGCCGATGTCTCCCGACTCAGCCTGCTCGATCACGTCGGAAAGTTTACTCCCGAAGATTTCAAGGTCGGCAGGGGAAAGATACGAGGTCTTGCAAAGCTACACTCCGAAAAACTAAGGGGCCCGTTCATACGAGCCCCTTAGTTTGATGATTCGTGATGGTCAGAACCGGTAGCCGACCCCTGCACTGAGGGTTCCCGCATTGCGCTCTAGCGTGATCGGGCTGTTGGCAGCTTCGCTGCCCAGTCGGTACATGCGGGCACCAACCGTCGAGAACCACTGCGGCGTAAGCGTGTGTGTCCAGGTTGCGCCCAGGCCATACCGACGGATGCCGGCGTCGGCCGTGTAGCCAGCTAGGCCGGAGCTTGCGGACTGCGCCGCAGTGATGCCGAAATAGGTCTGCATCACTTCCGAATCCGCCCAGTCTACTGAAGCGTCGAGCACGAGCCGGTCAGCGGGCCCCAGTGTGGTGGCGTATCCTGCGCCGAGCCTGATCTGGGTGCCGGTCGCGTTGCCGCTAATGCCCTGCTTGACGGTGGCACGCACAAAGAAGGGGCGCAGGTTCCAGCGTACGAAGGCGCCCAGATCGGCCCCTCCATCGATGTCACCCAGACCGTTCAGCCGATCGGCGTCGTCTTGGTCGCGCCCAATGCGGTATGACAACAGAGGCCCGAATTCCACATTGGATACCGGCGAAAAGTCGTAGCCGATGCCCGTCAGGACGCCGGCGAAAAAACGGCCATTACGATAGTCGACCAGCGGCATCGCACGCATCCTGTAATCGTCCGACCCCTCGTAGCGTGGTAGATAGGCGGCGGCAAGGCCGAGCATTAGATGGCCGCCCGGGCTGGCGTTTTCAGTCGGCGCGGTCTGGGCCACTACTTCCGTGGGCGTCGTCTGGGCGCGGGCGTCCATGCCGGTGCCGGCGATGGCGGCTGCGAGCGGAATGATGGCGACGCTGCGGAACCCGAACCACGGTCGGGATGTCGCGGCCTGCGCAGCCGTGACGTCGTTGCGAGGGGCGTGGGCTGATAAGCCATCCATAGTCAGTCATCCTTTCTGGTGTTGATGTGATCGCCGCCCCGCAGGCACGGCTTATGACCCTTGTGATTGTAATCAACGTAACCCATCTTGACGATGGGTTACGTTGGTGTGGCGCGCTCGATGTTGTGAGGACCGCGACGACGACAGGCAATTGAGTGACCACATGTGTTTGTTTTTAGTTCGCGTTCGAGAACATAAATGGGGTGAGCAACTTTCCTGCTTCGTCAGGGTCCCACAACATTGCAGATATATTCATGCCAGGGATTAATATGATCACGCGTCTTTTTTTTGGGGCATTCCTTTTATTGGTTGCAGGATCAGCGATGGCGATTGAAGAACCAAAATACACAGTAATCGAAAAGTCTGGAGCGTTTGAGTTGCGTGCGTATAGCCCCAAGATTGTGGCGGAAACGCTGGTGTCGGGGTCGCAGGATAAAGCGTCTCGCGCTGGGTTCAGGTTGATTGCGGATTATATTTTTGGCAATAACACGTCGCGCACAGGCGGTAGTGAAGCAATCAGCATGACCGCACCCGTGACGATGGCGCCCAAGTCAGAAAAAATCAGCATGACCGCACCGGTGAGCATGGAGCAAATAGGTGAACAATGGCGCGTGCATTTTGTCATGCCGAGCCAATACACGTTGGATACGTTGCCTAAGCCTAATAACCCGGCAGTGACATTGCGCGAAGTGCCTAAAAGCACGTATGCCGTGATCCGTTTTTCTGGCTTGGCCAGTGAAGATAAAATCGCCACAAAAACGGCCGAATTGATGGCGTGGCTGGATGGCAAAGGCATTTCACCCATTGGTCAGCCTGAACTTGCACGTTATAACCCGCCCTGGACCTTGCCTTTTTTACGCCGTAACGAGGTGATGGTGGCCTATTAGTACGCGAATTACAGGGTCGTGCTAGAAGCGTCGCTAACTCGGCGGTGTACCGACCTTCCATTCATCGTCTGTGCGAAAAACGCGGACAACCCGTGTATGTTTGTCGCCGGCATATTGTTCCATCCGCACCATGATGGGATACCGTTCCGCGAGTCTGGCGCGCGCGTCATCCTCATTCTAGAAGGTCAGGATGGCACCATCAGCGTCGCGCACATCGGACCAAACCCCTTTGTCATCTTCTACCTCGATCTTGAACACCATCATTCTCCTTTCAGGTTAAACCGCTCCCTTCCGATAGGGCTGCGACTCGGCCCTAGCGCATGGCATCTCGTTTTTGCAGGTCAGTCCACCGTCAGACCCGCGGCCTTGATCCGTCCCTTGAGACGCGCCACTTCTTCGAGCAAATCCGCCACCAGTGCGGCCAGTTCCGGCACAGCATCGAAGTCACGTTCCATTTGCCACATCCGCCGGGCACGTGTCAGGTCCTGGCTAGTGAAGCGCCAGCTCTCGATGTGAATTGAGCCATCACCGAGAATACCTGCTTCGATCCGTTCTACTATCCATTGCGGTTCAACCGCGCAGGCTCGCGCCAATTCCTCCAGGCTCAGGTCAC
>JAAFGW010000275.1 GCA_010365175.1 Sulfuriferula multivorans
AAAAGTTGCCCTAATCATGGCACCCCGCTTGTAGATGTTTGCCCGCATTGTCATAGAAATCAACCATTCGTTCCCAAGCATACGTCGAGTTCGCGCAGCCAGGCGCGAAACACAAAACGCTCGAACAGCGGGCGCAGGGTGTCCGCATCACGCGGCTGTAGCGTCAGGCTTTCGAGTTCGAACGGCAGTGCGACATCGGTCTTGATCGTGATCAGCGCACGTGCTTGCGGTAGCCAGTCGCGCGCCGTGCGCAGGTTGTCGCCGACCACGCCCTTGATCGCGTCGGCATGGGCCACCAGATTGTCGAGTGAGTCGTATTCGGACAGCCACTTCACCGCGGTTTTGGGGCCGCACTTGGGCACGCCGGGGACGTTGTCCACGGTGTCGCCGATCAGGGTCAGGTAATCGATGATGCGGTTGGGCGGTACGCCGAATTTTTCGGCCACACCCGTTTCGTCGAGCGTTTCATCGCTCATGGTGTTGACCAGCGTGACGTGGTCGTTGACCAGTTGCGCCATGTCTTTGTCGCCGGTGGAGACGATGCTGCGGATATTCTGTTTGGCCGCTTCCAGCACCAGGGTGCCGATCACGTCGTCGGCCTCGACGCCGTCAATCACGATTAATGGCCAGCCCTCGGCGCGGATCGCGGTATGCAAAGGCGCTATCTGGCTGCGCAAATCGTCCGGCATCGGCGGGCGATGCGCCTTGTATTCGGGATAGAGGTCATCGCGGAAGGTCTTGCCCTTTGCGTCGAATACGCAGGCGATATAATCAGCCGCATGGTCGCGGCGCAGCTTGTGCAGCATGGACAACACACCCTTGATCGCATTGGTCGGCTCACCCGCCGGATTGCGTAAATCGGGCAGTGCATGAAACGCTCGGTAAAGATAGGACGAGCCGTCTACCAATAGCAGGGTTTTTCTGGACGGGCTTACACTGGGCTGGTTCAATTTAGCTGGTCCAATTTACTAGTACTCACGAGGCGTACAGCATGCACTTGGATAAAATACCGATTTCCGCAGACCCGGCGCGTACTGCCGAAAATGATTACTCGGCGCGCGAATCGTGGCGAATGCTGGGGATTATGGCAGAGTTCGTCGAGGCAACCGAGCGCTTGGCGTCTATCCGTCCAGCTGTTTCGATCTTCGGCAGCGCACGGACTCCCGAAGACCATGCCTATTACATGTTGACCGAAGAAATCGCACGCAAGCTGTCCGATTCCGGGTTTTCGGTCATTTCCGGCGGCGGCCCCGGCATCATGGAAGCCGCCAACAAGGGCGCGTATTTTGGCAAGTCGCCGAGCATAGGCTTGAACATCCAGCTGCCCCACGAACAAAGCGGCAATGCTTATCAGGACATCAGCCAGACTTTCAAGCATTTCTTTGCGCGCAAGGTCATGTTCGTCAAGTTCGCGGCGGCCTATGTGGTCATGCCCGGCGGCTTTGGCACGCTGGACGAACTGTCCGAAGCGCTGACCCTGATCCAGACCGGAAAAATTCCGCGCATCCCCATCATCCTGGTGGGGGCCAAATTCTGGAGCGGGCTGATCGAGTGGTTCAAGGCCACCCTGACCGAAGAAGGCATGATTGCGGCCGAGGATATTGATCTGATGCAGATCATTGATACGCCTCAGGAAGTGGTCGACGCTATCTTCAACCATTATGAAAAACGCGGGTTTATGCCCTCGTTGGCCGAGCGCGAAATCCAGCTTAGCCTGTAAGACATCGACTGTTCGGCTAAACTTAAAGCCATCTGACCACCGGAGTTACTTATGCGTTATCCCATCTTGTTGTTGGCCCTGATGTTGAGCAGTCTGGCCGTCGCGGCGCCCCCATCCGATCGCCCGCCCGGTCTCAAGCCTGTACCTGGCGGCGCGCCGGGACCCGATGATGTGCCCGCGGTGACGATCAAGCCAAGCGGCCAGGGGAGCGTGGTCGAGTACCGTACCAACGGCAAGCTCTACATGATCAAAGTCACCCCCAAGGTCGGAAAACCGTATTACCTCATCGACCAGAAAGGCGACGGCCAGTTTGCCCGGCAGGACAGTCTGGATTCCGGCATGCGGCCGCCGATGTGGGTGGTGAAAGAGTTCTAAAGCAGACCGCTCTGGATCGGGAATAAAGTCCTTGTGTCGGTTAAAATCCGCCGCATGACTCCCGCATCCAATCAAGATATTCCGCGCAAAGTTGCGGCCAGCGAAGGTTTCCGGTGGGTGGCCGCTGGCTTTCACCTGTACCGCAAAACCCCTTTGTTGCTGTCTGCCGCCTTCGGCGTGCTGTTCGGCACAGTGATGGCGTTTGGCCTGATCCCCGTGGTGGGCGGCTCGCTGTCTGAGCTCGCCTCACCCCTGATGGTAGCGGGCTTCATGGCCGCTTATCGCGCACTCGATCAGGGCAATGAACTCGCACCGCCACAATTCCTGGCAGGCCTGCAAGGGCCTGCGATTCCGTTGATGACGGTGGGCGCGGTGCAGCTGCTCGGTTCTTTGCTGATCGGGCAGATCATGCTTGGCATGGGGTTTGATCCGCAGGCCGTGCTGGATACCGCCAAGAGTGGCAAAGCCTCCCCGGCTGAAATGCAGGCGGTGATGAATCAGGCCATGCCGGCGATGTTCACTGGCCTGCTATTGTTTGTTCCGCTCATTATGGCGACCTGGTTCGCCCCGGCGCTGATTCTGTTTGGCGGTGCTCGGCCCGCTACTGCATTGGGGGTGAGCTTGCGTGCCGTGGTCAAAAACTGGGCGCCCATGCTCATGAACAGCCTGGCGCTCGGTCTGCTGCTGTTCTTTGCTGCATTGGCGCCGATGCTGCTCGGTTTGTTGATCGCGATGCCTATTTTGTTTGGTTCACTGTACGCCTCGTATCAGGCGATTTTTGCAGTATGGGCCGACGACACGGCGCCGACCGACGACAACGTGGTGCCACTGAACCCAACTGACGATTCAGACCACTGACAGGTTGGCGTAAGCCAGCGCCAGCCACTTCGTTCCGACTTCGCGAAACTTCACTTGTACGCGCGCATCGCTGCCGCGCCCTTCAAAGTCGATGATGATGCCGGTGCCGAACTTGGCATGGGCAACGCTCTGCCCCACGTTGAAACCAGTGTCGTTGCCGAGTTGCGGGCTGCGCGGCGCGGCGGGTGCGCTGTAGCCGCTCGCCGCTTTATGCCCGTGTGAGGTCTGTGCGCTGCCGGATGAATAAGCCGGTTCGCGGCGATTGAGGTTGAGCAACACCTGTTCCGGCAATTCGCTCAGAAAACGGGACGGCACGTTGTAGCGAATCTGGCCGTGCAGCATCCGTGATTGCGTGTGCGACAGATACAAGCGGCGGCGCGCGCGGGTGATGGCCACATACATCAGCCGGCGTTCTTCTTCCAGTCCGTTTTCTTCATTGGCGCTTTGTTCGTGCGGAAACAGGCCTTCTTCCAGCCCGGTGATGAACACCGCGTGAAACTCCAGCCCCTTGGCGGCGTGCACGGTCATCAGCTGGAGCGCGTCGTTACCGGCGCCAGCCTGGTGTTCTCCCGCTTCCAGCGCGGCGTGGGCGAGGAAGGCATCGAGCACCGGTAACGTCTCTGTCCCCCCCGGCGGCGCCACATCCGGCGAATCATCGCGTCCTTCACTGAAGTCCACGACGTCATTTTCCTCGGAGAAGAGCGCCGCCGCATTGACCAGTTCGTTGAGGTTTTCCAGGCGGTCGGCGCCGTCCTTGTCGGCCCGGTAATAGTCCGCCAGCCCACTGGCCTCGA
>JAAFGW010000005.1 GCA_010365175.1 Sulfuriferula multivorans
AAGCTGGGGTTTCGCCTGCGTCATCGGCATGTCGGGTCAGGCAGTCGCTGCGCAGGTGGCGATTGTGATGAGCGACGACTCAGCGCCCTATCAAGAAGTTTATAAGATGATCCAGGCCCAGCTTACTGCCGCGGGCCATGAAGTTAGCTTGGCCTACTCTGAAGGGCTGGCGGCCAATTCATTGATTGAGGCGCGCCTGGTGGTTGCAGTGGGGGTTCGCGCCGCAGAGGGGGTATCTTCCTGGTCAAACCGTGCACCTGTACTGGCGGTACTGGTGCCAAGGGCCTGGTATATCAAAGTCGGACGTGCCCGTTTGTCTGATGGCGGACGCCGTTCGGTGTCTGCTATTTACCTCGATCAGCCTCTTGACCGTCAGGCGAAGCTGATTCGGCTGGCCTTTCCTGAAGCGCGTCGTGTGGGCGTGTTGTTGAGTGCAGAACAAAAAGGATTGGCGGATGAGCTGGAAGAGGCACTCAGGCCACAACGCCTCGGCCTGATGCATGCCACAGTGAAGGAAAATGAGCACCTGATGACACCACTCGAGCAGGTGTTGAATGAAGCTGATGTGTTGTTGGCCATCCCCGATCCACTGATTTTTAATCGCAATACCGCACAAAGCCTTTTTTTGACGTCTTACCGCTACCGTGATCCGGTGGTGGGTTATTCGCGTTCAATGACGCGGGCAGGCGCGCTGGTTTCACTGTATTCGACGCCCAGCCAAATCGGCCGGCAGGCTGCGGAATGGACGGAGAATGCGCTAAATGGCGCGACGGTGCGTTTGCCTGCGCCCGCGCATCCCGTGTACTTCGAAGTGTCAATCAATGACCAGGTGGCGCGCTCGCTCGGCTTTTCGTTGCCGTCTGAGGCTGAGCTAGAGAAGCGTTTGGGAGAGGTGCGGTAATGACAGCATCATGGGGGATACGGAGTCGCGTGATCGGTTTGGCGGTGTTGCCGGTTGCGATCGTGGGCATGCTGCTGTTGTTCCAGTTAATCAGCGGAAAAATTGATGATCTTGATGAGTCCTTGCGCACCCGTGCGGTTGCCATCGCGCGTCAGTTGGCGCCAGCGGCCGAGTATGGAGTGGCATCGGGCAATATCAGAGTCTTGCAGACCCTGCTCGAAAAAACTGCGATAGAGCCTGATGTCCGGGGCGTGGCAGTCTTTACTGAAAACGGCTTACGTTTGGCTCAGGTAGGTCGAGGCACCTGGATCGACCCGGAAAACGCCAAGCTACCCACTGGACACATTCACCTGATTGAATATCCGAACCGCTTGGTTTATTACGCACCTATCACCCGGACTGAAGTGGCGGTCAATGATTATGAGTTGATCGATATTCCGGCTGCAGAGTCCGGGAAACTGGCCCATTTGATTGGCTGGGTCGGGTTGGAGGTTTCACGTAGCGCGACCATCCAGAGTCAGCGCGATGCCATCCTGCGCAGTTTGCTGATCTTGCTGGCAGGGTTGAGCGTCAGTCTTTACCTGGCTTGGCGCATTGGCCGTCAGATCACGCGTCCGATCCTGGCGCTGACCCACACCGTCAGTCGTATCGGTGAAGGGCACCTGGACGCGCGCGTGGAACAGACCGGAGAAGCTGAACTGGGTGTGCTGCAACGCGGCATCAATCACATGGCGGCACATTTGCAGGCGATGCAGGACCAGATGCAGGAAAAGATCGACCAGGCCACCGCGCGCCTGGTTTATCAGGCCAGCCACGATGCCTTGACAGGCTTGATCAATCGCCACGAATTCGAACAACGCCTGGAGCGCACCTTGTTGTCGGCGCTCCAGCAAGGCCGTGAACATGCCCTGTGTTACATGGATCTTGATCAATTCAAGGTGATCAACGATACCTGCGGCCATGCCGCGGGCGATGAACTGCTGTTGCAACTTGCACTGATGCTCAAAGGTAATTTGCGTGAACGCGACACGCTGGCTCGCCTGGGAGGCGACGAGTTTGCGCTGTTGCTGGAAAATTGCAGCATCAAGGACGCGCTGGAAGTGGCGGATACCTTCCGCTCCGAAGTCCAGCGCTTCCGCTTCAAATGGGAAGACCGCATCTTTGCCGTTGGCATGAGCGTGGGCATGGTGGCCATTAATCGCGACAGTGGCACAGCAGCGAACCTGTTGTCGGCCGCCGATGCAGCGTGTTATGTGGCCAAGGATCGCGGCCGCAACCAGATCCACTTATATGAAATACGGGATATCGATCTGGCGCGTCATCGTGGGGAAATGCAGTGGGTGACGCGTATTCATCGGGCTTTGGAAGAGGGTCACCTGCGCCTGTTCTGGCAGGAAATCCGCAGAACGGATGCTGAAGCAGGCAATACGCGCCACGTCGAGTTGTTGTTGCGGATGAAAGACGACGATGGCAGCGATATTTTGCCGATGGCTTTTATCCCGGCAGCCGAGCGTTATTCCATCATGCCTGCGCTCGATAGCTGGGTAATCGAAGAAACACTACGGCTGTGCAAGCGCTATCTGGCTTTCAGGCAGGCGCAGCATTGTTTGTTTGCCGTTAACTTATCGGGTGCTTCGCTGAAAGCACCGGCCTTCCGCCAAAAGCTATTGGCGCAACTGCAGGAAAACCCTGCGATGGGGCCGCATTTATGCTTCGAAATTACCGAGACTGCTGCGATTGGCAATCTCGGAGTCGTGAACGAATTTATCGAAGCCATGCGTGCATTCGGTTGCAGCTTTGCGCTTGACGACTTTGGCAGCGGGCTGTCGTCATTCATCTATCTGAAGAATCTGAAAGTGGATTTCCTCAAGATTGATGGCGCCTTTGTGCGCGACATCGCCACCAATCCAGTCGATCGCTCAATGGTCGAGGCCGTCCATCGCATCGGCCATCAGATGGGTCTTAAAACCGTGGCTGAATATGTCGAGTCGGACGAGATTCTCGCGATCCTGCGTCAGATCGGGGTGGATTACGTACAGGGGAATGCGGTGCATAGCCCTGAGCCGCTGGAGACTTTATGCGGTACGACTTGTCTGTAGGGCACCTCTAGAAATCGTAGCGAGCGGGCGTCCACCCGCGCACCCTGAAGGGCATAAAGGGCAGGCCGTGGTTGTAAAGCCGCTGAAGCCCTAAATGACTCCGATCCACTACGCGCTAAAGCGCGTGTGGAGTCGTATGCGGCAACAACCACGCTCAGCCGGGTGCGCCCGGAGCGGAGGAACCGGAATGTACATAGAAGACCATGAGGATTCCGAGCACCGGACGCACCACAAGGGGACTCCGACTTTCTACGGGCTGAAGCCCGTGAAAGATCGTATGCGCCCGGATCACGCCCGCGCAGTAGATTTATTGTGGTGCCCTGTAGGTATTTAGAGGGGCAATCAGCTATTGATCCCGAAGCCGGCATCGATAACGGCCTGTTCCAGCGCAGCACGCGCGATAACTGATGGGTCGAACGTTACGCGGGCCTGACCGGGACTCAGGATGACTTCGGCGCTTTGAACGCCAGGCAAGGCAGTGAGCACTTTTTGCACACTGCTGACACAGCCACCGCAGGTCATGCCGGATACGGATAAGGTGATTTCAGTCATGCAGAACCTCAAAAACTATTTGAGGTTTGATTCTATTCCATCATTGAACCAGAAGTTGCCATGCGTGACACGGCGTATTGCCTGTGGCGTGCCTTGGCTTCTTTGATTTGAGGCAGGTTTACTTTTTGCGCGGGCGATTGCGCAGGGCTTCCTTGGTATGGTCAATGAGACGGTCGGCCACAACTTCAGCGTCGACGGCAAAGGAGCCGTCAGCCAGCGCTGCCTTGACTGACTCGATCTTGCCGACATCGGTAATATCAACTGAAGCCAGGTCGGATTCAAGCGTGCGGATGCGGGTGCTGGAATCGGTCAAGGTCAGGGAATCACTTGCACCAGAGGGGGGTGCGGAGGACTTGCCCGCCCCCTTGCCCTTGGTGGACGAAACTTTGGAAGCAGCGGGAGGGGTAATGCGTTTGTCGATTTTCACGGGGGATCCTGGACGCGTTTATACGATCTTTAGACTGATTGAGTACTCAATTGTATATCGGCATCCTGAAGGATTTCTTTAGTGCCCCAGAAGGGGAAGTATCCCGTCCAGCCCAACCTGGTTCAGTGCATGGCTGGCCTGCTCACGCACCACTGGCTTGGCCCGGTAGGCGATGCTGACACCCGCTTCGGCTATCATTTTCAGATCATTTGCGCCGTCGCCCATGGCGATAACCTGAGCGGGGGCGAGATTCAGTTCGGACCGCACGCGATTGAGCCAGTCGGCCTTGCCCTGTGCGTCAACGATATCGCCCAGCACCCGCCCCGTCAGCTTGCCCTCAACGATTTCGAGCGTGTTGGCGACCGTGTAGTCCAATCCTAATCGATGTTTCAGCCGTTCGGTGAAGAAGGTGAATCCTCCGGATATCAGCAAGGTCTTGATTCCGGCAGCCTGGAGAGTGGTCAGGAGTGTCTCGGCGCCCGGCGAGAGCTTGAGCCGCTCGTCGTACACACGCTGCAAGGCGGATTGGTCCAGCCCCGCCAGCAGGGACACGCGCTGGCGCAGGCTTTCGGCAAAGTCGATCTCGCCGCGCATGGCGGCCTCGGTAATGGCCGACACCTGCGGTTTGAGTCCCTGCATGTCGGCGATCTCGTCGATGCACTCGATGGTGATCAACGTGGAATCCATGTCCATCACCAGCAGGCCAAAGTCGCTGATTCGACGCTCGGCCGGCACCCAGCCGCAGTCGAGTGCCTGGGCGTCGCAGAATGCAGCCACATCTGGGCGCAGGCTCTCGTCGGCAGACGCCAGTTTGAAAGCGGTGGCTGAAATGGCTTCGATCGCTGTGGCCGAGGTGAGCTTGGCCAAGTGCTTGAGGCTGGGCGTGGGGATGTCTTTTCCCTGAACAATTAGGTTCATGTTTGTATATAAATCAAGTTGTTATTGAAATAACTTAAAAAGTGTTATCACATTGGCGGCGCGGGCTTCAGGCGGCGAACTGACATTCAAACGCAAGCGGTCTGCCCCCGCCAGTTTAATGTCACGCCGGGTCTGGATCAGTTTGATGATTCTTCCCGGATCGATCGGCGGTTGCGGGATGAACTGCACCAGGATGCTGTCTTCATTGGCATCGACTTTCATGATCCCCAGCGGTTTGGCAACCAGCCGCAGCCGATGGGTATCGACCAGTGCCCGCGCCGGGTCGGGCAGCAAACCAAATCGGTCAATCAATTCTTCCTGCAACTCGGTCAGGTCGTCCATGGTATGCACACTGGCCAGGCGCTTGTACAGTACCAGGCGTTCGTGGACGTCGGGGCAATACTCCACCGGCAGCAGCGCGGGCAGATGCAGGTTGATTTCGGACACCACACCCAATGGCTGACTCATGTCCGGTTCATGGCCGGCTTTCAGGCTGGCCACCGCGCCTGCCAGCATGTCGTTATAGAGCGAAAATCCGACTTCGATAATTTCGCCACTCTGTTTGTCGCCCAGCACTTCGCCCGCGCCACGAATTTCAAGGTCGTGCATGGCGAGATGAAATCCTGAGCCCAATTCCTCCATTAATTGAATGGCTTCCAGGCGTTTCTTCGCCTGAGGTGTCAGGGTGCGGTCCTCTTCCACCAGCAGGTAGGCGAAAGCCTGATGGTGCGACCGTCCCACCCGGCCACGCAACTGGTGCAATTGCGCCAGGCCAAACTTGTCGGCCCGGTTGATCAGGATGGTGTTGGCGGTGGGGATGTCGATGCCGGTTTCGATAATGGTGGTGCACAGCAGGACGTCGTAACGCTGCTGGTAAAAGTCCCGCATCACCTGTTCCAACTCGCGTTCACTCTGTTGCCCGTGACCCACGCGAATGCGCGCTTCGGGCAGCAGTTTGACCAGCGTCTCGAACATGTTCTGGATGGTGCTGACTTCGTTGTGCAGGAAATACACCTGGCCGCCGCGCTTCAGTTCGCGCAGCACCGCCTCGCGAATCAACCCGCTGGAAAATGACTGGACAAAGGTTTTAACCGACAAGCGCTTTTGCGGCGCGGTTGCAATCACCGAAAAGTCGCGGATGCCTTCGAGCGACATCGCCAAGGTGCGCGGAATCGGGGTGGCAGTCAGCGTCAGCACGTCGACTTCGGAACGCATCGCTTTCAGCTGCTCCTTCTGGCGCACGCCAAAACGGTGCTCCTCGTCCAGAATCACCAGGCCCAGGCGGGCGAACTTCACGTCCTTCTGGATCAGCCGATGGGTGCCGATGATGATGTCGAGTTTGCCGTCCTTCAAGGCTACCAAAGCTTCAGCCTGCTCCTTGGGGGTGCGGAAGCGCGATAGCTCAGCGAGCTTGATCGGCCAGGCCGAGAAGCGGTCAGAGAAATTCTGAAAATGCTGTTCGGCCAGCAGCGTGGTGGGCACCAGCACCGCCACCTGATAGCCCCCCATCACCGCCATGAAGGCGGCGCGTAACGCGACTTCGGTTTTGCCGAAGCCGACGTCGCCACACACCAGCCGGTCCATCGGCTTGCCGGACTGCATGTCGGCCATCACCGCCAGAATCGTGGCGGCCTGGTCGGGCGTTTCCTCGTAGCCAAAGCCTTCGGCAAAGGCTTCGTAATCGTGCATTGAAAACTGGAAGGCGTGGCCCTCGCGCGCGGCGCGCAGGGCATACAGGTTGAGCAGTTCGGCCGCGGTGTCGCGGGCCGCCTTCATGGCACGGTTACGGGCTTTTTCCCATTGGTCGGTGCCGAGTTTATGCAAGGGCGCTGCGCCTTCTCCCGCGCCGCTGTAACGTGAAATCAGGTGCAGGTTGGCGACCGGGACGTAGAGCTTGTCGCCCTTGGCATATTCCAGGTGCAGAAACTCGGTGTCGCCGTCGCCCAGATCCATATTGATCAGGCCGATATATTTCCCAACGCCGTATTGCGCGTGGACCACCGGGTCACCTGGCTTCAGTTCCGACAAGTCGCGCAGCAGATTGTCGATCTGCGTCGCACGGACTTCGCGCGCGCGCCGGGTTTTCGGCGGGATCGCGTAGAGTTCGGTTTCGGTGATGACAGCCAATTGCGCGTCGCTGCTGACAAAGCCTTCGGCCAGCGGGCCGTGCGTCAGCAGAATGCGGTCGCCGTGTTGCTGGCAGTCGGCCCAGCTGTTGCATAGGGTGGCCTGGATGCCGTGTTCGGCCAGGTATTCGTGCAGGGTTTCGCGACGGCCGGCCGAGGGCGCGATGATCAGTGTCGAGCCCTTGAAGCCATCGATAAACCCGGCGAGGCGCGCAACCGGGTGCGTTTCACGACGGTCAACGGAAATGGGGGGGACGGCATGTGTCGGCCCGGCGCCTGCCTGCTGAATGTCTAGCCGCGTATACGCCTTGGCCAGCGTGAAGAACGTTTCGGTCTGTATGAACAGGTCTGCGGGCGGCAACAATGGGCGGTCCTTGTCGCCAGCCAACAAACGGTGCCGGCTTTGTGTATCGGTCCAGAACGCCTGGCCTGCCGGATCGAGTGCGCCGTGGCTGACCAGTTTGGTCTGTGCGGGCAGGTAGTCGAACAGCGTCGCGGTCGCGTCGAAAAACAGTGGCAGGTAATACTCGATACCGGCCGGTGCGAGGCCATTGCTGACGTCTTTATACAGCTTGGACTTGGAGGGGTCGCCCTCAAAGCGCTCACGGAAATTCTGCCGGAAGCGGGTGATGCCGGTTTCATCTAGTGGAAATTCCCGTGCGGGCAGCAGCCGAATCTCGCCCACCGGATAGATGCTACGCTGGGTGTCGACGTCGAATGCCCGCAGCGATTCGATTTCGTTGTCGAACAGATCGATGCGGTAGGGCAGGGTGCTGCCCATGGGAAACAGGTCGATCAAGCCGCCGCGGATCGAAAATTCGCCCGGCGCGAACACCTGATTCACATGCGAATAGCCCCCCAGTGTCATTTGGGCGCGGAAAGCGGTTTCGTCCAGAGTGTCTTTTTGTTTGAGAAAGAAGGTGTGGGCGGCGAGAAACGTGGGCGGCGCCAGTCGGTACAAGGCGGTGGAAAACGCCACCACGGCGACATCGAATTCGCCCCGTGAAATCTGGTACAAGGTCGCCAGCCGTTCCGAAATCAGGTCCGGGTGCGGCGAGAACGTGTCGTAGGGCAGGGTTTCCCAGTCGGGAAAATTACACACGCGCAGTTCGGAATCGAACCAGCGTAGTTCCTCTGCCAGGCGATTGGCGTCCCACGCGCTGGCGCACACCACGACCAGTGGACTGGTCTGTTTGGCAAGTTCAGCCAGATACAGTGCGTCGGCTGCGCCGGCCAGCCCTGACTGGTTACGCGGAGGGCCGGAAGGAGGGGGTGCGGGGAAGAAGAAGGTCATGCAAATAGCTTGATTATATCGGGCGTGGGAAGGACCGTGGGGTGGGAAGGTATAATGCCCGGCTTTCCTTGTTTCTGTGATTCCACCATGAGCCTCAACCTCGTCAGTTCCGGTCGCAATCTTCCGGATGACTTCAATGTCATTATTGAAATTCCCGCCCACGGCGAGCCGATCAAGTACGAAGTAGACAAGGAATCGGGTGCGATGTTTGTCGACCGCTTCATGTCGACCGCTATGCATTACCCCTGCAACTACGGCTACATCCCGCATACCCTGTCAGAAGACGGTGACCCGGTTGATGTGCTGGTGATCACCCCGATTCCCCTGATTACTGGCGTGGTGGTGCGCTGCCGTCCCATTGGCATGCTGAAAATGACCGACGAAGCGGGCGTGGATGCCAAGCTGCTTGCGGTACCGGTCGACAAACTGTGCGGCTTGTACAAAGGGGTGAACAAACCCGAAGACATCCAGCCGTTGCTATTGGCTCAAATCTCCCACTTCTTCGAACACTACAAAGATCTTGAAGCGGGCAAATGGGTCAAGGTAGAAGGCTGGGTGGGGATTGATGATGCGCGCGTTGAAATTCTGGCCGGCGTTGAGCGTTTTAGCAATGCAGCGGATAAACCCGCTTTCTGATCATGAAAGTCTGCATCCTTTCCGACTCCCACGACAACCGCCGCCTGTTGGACGCAGCGGTCGAACACGCCAAGGCACACGGGGCGGAAGCGGTGCTGCACTGCGGTGATGTGGTTGCGCCGACCACGTTGCGGGTGCTGCAAAAATACGAATTGCCGGTGCATGTCATTCACGGCAACAACACCGGCGATCTCTACAACATGAGCCGCCTGGCGGCCGAACCCAATAGCGTCATTCGCTACCACGGCCAGGACGCCGCCTTTACTCTGGCCGACCGCAACCTGTTTCTGGTGCACTACCCGCATTATGCGCAGGCACTCGCCTGCACCGGCGACTACGATCTGGTCTGCTGCGGTCACGACCACAAGTCCAGCATTGCTCAAGTGGCCACTATCAAAGGTGGTCAAACCTGGCTAATCAACCCCGGCACCGTCGGCGGTGTGGGCGCCCCTCCCACCTACATCATGGCTAATCTGGCCACCATGGAATTCGAAATTATCACCATCGAGGCAGCAGCAGCTTCGGTACTGCCTCCCGTTACGCCACACGTTTGATAGGCATGCAGGCGCTGCGTTAAATATTGACGGCCATTGCACGCGGCAAAACCGGCCGTGCAACATGGCTATAAACACTTCCTCTTATTCCCGCATAGAAAACTTCGATTGAGATTAGGCGCTTGCTCGTGGCGGCAGGGTGGGCCTTGGGAGTACCATTCAAAGGATTAATCCGATCTTATGATCGGTTATCCGGGAGGACCCGAAGCCTTGAATCCCGGGTAATCCAAGAAACGGCTTTGCATCCATCGGATGGAGGAAACTAATGACGGAGCATGTTGCGACCAACGAGACCATACTCGTGGTGGGCGGCGGTATTTCCGGCATGACCGCTGCACTTGAAGCGGCCGAAACTGGCAAGAACGTGGTTCTGGTAGAGAAAAATCCCGCACTGGGCGGACGCACTTCCCAGCTGTATCGCTACTTTCCCAAACTGTGCCACCCCACCTGCGGACTGGAAATCAATCTGCGCCGCCTCAAGGGCAATCCGCGTGTTCGTGTTTTGACGCTGGCTGAAGTCAGCGGCATAGAAGGCAGCACCGGCAATTACACCGTTTCAGTCAAAGTCAAACCCCGCTACGTGAACGAAAACTGCACCGCGTGCGGCGAGTGCGAACGCGCGGTTGAGACGATGGTGGACGACCCGTTCAACTACAACCTCGGCCAGCACAAGGCAGCGTTCCTGCCGAATGCAATGGCTTACCCGCAGCGCTTTGTGCTGGACCCCTCAATTATCGGCACGCCTGAAGCCGACAAGGCCAAGGCTGCATGCAAATACGGCGCGATCGACCTCGACATGAAAGAGGAAACGATCGAAGTCAAAGCGGGCGCGGTGATCTGGGCAACCGGTTGGCAGCCCTACGACGCAGCGAAGATTCAGCCCTACGGTTACGGACGCTTCAAGAACGTCATCACCAGCGTCGAGTTCGAGCGCCTGGCTGATATCCACGGCCCCACCGGCGGCAAGATTCTGCGTCCGTCTGATGGCAAGGAAGCGAAGAATGTTGCGTTCATCCAGTGCGCAGGTTCGCGCGACGAAAACCATCTGCGCCACTGTTCACGCATCTGCTGCATGGCGTCGCTCAAGCAAACGCATTATGTCCGTGAGAAGTTCCCCGAAGGAGGCAAGTCGACTATCTATTACATCGACATTCGCGCCATCGATCGCTTTGAAGATTTCTATCAAAAAGTGCAGGCCGATCCTACGGTGACGTTCATTAAATCCAAGGTGGCGAAAATCACCGAAGACGAGAGCGGCAACCCGGTGTGCTGGGGTGTCGATACCGAGGGCTACAAGCGCTACACCACGGCGCATGACTTGGTGGTGCTGGCGGTGGGCATGGAACCCTCGGTCAAAGGCATCAATATTCCAGGCCACATTGCTTCGGATTCCAGCGGCTTTATCGAAGCCGATCCGGCCAACGGCGCCGTGTTTGGTGCAGGTTGTGCAACCAATGCGCTGGACGTGAACCGCGCCGTGCAATCGGCAACTGCGGCAGCATTACGAGCCATCCAGGTCGTGAACAAAGTAGCAAAGGCGGAGGCATAAATGGCAGACATCAAAGTTGCAGCGTATATCTGCAAAGGCTGCGGTCTGGGCGAGCGACTGGATGCAGACGCACTGGTCAAGGTCGCACAGAAGGACGGCAAGGTGCCGATGGCGAAGTCACACGATTTTCTGTGTAACGCCGACGGCGTGGCAATGATCAAGAACGACATCGCCAACGAAGGCGTGACGCACGTCATGATCGGCGCCTGTTCGCGCCGCGCCAAAACCGAAGCGTTCCATTTCCCTGAAAACGCAGTGGCACGTGCCAACCTGCGCGAAGGCGTGGTCTGGATTCGTCCCGATACCGACGAAGCACGCGAAACCACCCAGGAAATGGCGGAAGACTACATCCGCATGGGCTGTGCCGAAGTGAAGGCGATGACCGCGCCTGAAGGCAATCCCAACACCGGCGGCAGCAAGACCCTGTTGGTGGTGGGGGGCGGTATCACCGGCATGACGACGGCGATTGAAGCCTCGAAAACCGGGTACTCGGTGGTGCTGGTCGAAAAATCCGGTGTATTGGGAGGCTGGGCCGGCAAACTGTACAAGCGGGTGCCTGTGCATGAACCGTACAAATCACCGGCTGATACCGGCGTGGCCGACCTGGCTTCGCAAATTCTGGCCGATGGCAATATCAAGCTGTATCTCAACGCCACCATCGCCAAAACCGACGGCTCGCCCGGCAAGTTTGTGGTGAGCATCGCCACCGAATCGGGCGCGACGCATACTGAAGACATTGGTGCCATTGTTCAGGCCACGGGCTTTACACCGTATGACATGAACAAGCTGCCTGAACTCGGTGGCGGCAAGTCGGCCAACGTGGTCGATCAGGCAGGGCTGGAAGCGCTGGCGATTGACGCTGCCAGCAAAGACGGTGTGATACGCCGTCCCAGCGACGGTCAGCCGGTCAAGTCCGTGGTGTTCGTGCAGTGCGCCGGTCAGCGCGATCCCACCGGCAAGCATTTGTCGTTTTGCTCGGGTCATTGCTGCAACACCAGCATCAAGCAGGCGATGTACTTCAAGGATGCGAATCCGGATGTGGATACCACCATCATTTATTCGGATCTGCGTACACCCGGCAACGGCGAAGACTTCTACCGCAGCGCGCAGGAAAAGGGTGTCATCTTCACCAAAGGCAATGTCGCCGAAGTAGTGCCTACTGGCAACACCAGCACGGTGAAGTTCAACGATCTGATTCTGGGCGATGCGGATGCCTCGATCGTGGATGCCGATCTGGTCGTGCTGGCAACCGGTCAGGTGCCGAATTCCGGCGTCAACATCGAAGCCCCGGCTGTAGCGGCGGAGGCGGGTGCGGTCGAGGTCAAACCGATATCCATCCTCAACCTGAACTACCGTCAGGGCCCGGACGTCCCGCATTTGAAGCAGGGATTCACCGATTCGCACTTCATCTGCTTCCCGTATGAAACGCGTCGGACCGGTATCTACACAGCCGGCCCGGTGCGTCGCCCGATGGACATCCCGCAGGCACGTGAAGACGCGACCGGTGCGGCACTGAAAGCCATTCAGGCACTTGAAAATGCTGAACTCGGCCGCGCTGCGCATCCGCGCTCAGGCGATTTGTCGTTTCCAAAAGTGCGTCTGGAAGGCTGTACCCAGTGCAAGCGCTGCACCGTTGAGTGTCCGTTTGGCGCCATCGATGAAGATGTAAAGGGCTTTCCACTGTTTAACGAATCGCGCTGTCGCCGTTGCGGCACCTGCATGGGCGCCTGTCCGGTGCGCGTGATCTCGTTCGAGAACTACTCAGTCAACACGGTTGGCGCGCAGATCAAGGCAGTCGACATTCCCGATGAGTTCTCCGAAAAGCCGCGCATCCTGATTCTGGCCTGCGAGAACGATGCTTATCCGGCACTCGACATGGCCGGCATGAACCGCATCGAGTATTCGGCTTACGTGCGAACCATCCCGGTGCGTTGTCTCGGTTCGGTCAATACCATCTGGATTACCGATGCCTTGAATGCCGGTTACGACGGCGTGATGATGATGGGTTGCAAATCAGGCGACGAATACCAGTGCCACTTTGTCAAAGGATCGGAACTGGGCCGTGTGCGATTGTCAAAAATCGACGACACCCTGAAAACGCTCAACCTCGAATCCGAGCGCGTGCGTGATCTCGAAGTCGCCATCACCGACATCCAGCGCCTGCCGGAAATGATCAACAAATATGCCGCCGAGCTGGTTGCCGTTGGCCCCAGCCCGTTCAAAGGCTTCTAACAGGAGAACCCACCATGAGTGCAAATACTGCAGTGGCGGACAAGTACCGCAACAACTTCCTGAAGGAAATCGAAGAACAGGTTGAAATGGGCGACTGGGTGAAGATGTGCATGCAATGCGGCGTCTGCTCAGGTTCCTGTCCGACCAACTTCCAGAGTGCGTGGGAACATCCACCCCAAGAACTCTTCATGATGATTCGCGCTGGCAAGCGTGAAGAAGTGCTGACCTCCACCTCGATGTGGAACTGCACCTCCTGCTACAACTGCATCGTGCGCTGTCCGCGCAAGATTCCGATCACCCACATCATGCACGGCATCGCCGAATACGCGCACCGCATCGGCAAGGCGCCGAAGATGCAGGCCACGCGTTTCTTCAGCGTTCTGTTCTGGAAAAACTGCACGAACACCGGTCGTGTCAACGAACTCAAGCTGTCGCTGGGTTTGTATTTCAAGGACGGCTTTGTCCAGGGCGTCAAAAATGGCCTGGCGATGCAATCGGTTGCGATTGGCCTGATCAAAGCCGGGCGCCTTAATCCGCTCGAATTGTTTGGCGGCCACAAGTGCAAAGATCAAAAAGGCATTCAAGCCATGCTGGCGAAAGCCTATGAAATCGAACGCGTGCGTAAAGCCGCGAAGATGGCTGGTTGAGGAGAGAAAAAATATGGCTACAAAAGAATACGCGTTTTACCCCGGTTGTTCGTCACAGAAAGGGGCTTCTGCATCCAACTACCTCACTTCGGTTGAGTCGATGTGCAAGACGCTGGACGTGAAGTTGACCGAAATACCTGACTGGAACTGTTGCGGTGCCTCGATCGGTTATGCCGAAGCCGGCGAACTGCCGCGCCATGTGTTGAATGCACGCAACTTCGCGTTATCCGAGCAGCACATGCCAGGCAAGGAAATTGTTGCTACCTGTGCCGCGTGCTGGCTGGGCGCGCGCGAAACCCGCGAGCGCCTGACGCATTCCGAGACGTTGATGGCGGACACCCGCGAAGCGTTGAAGGAATCGGGTCTGGAAATCAATGAGATGCCCAACATCCGGCACATGGTCGAAGTCCTGATCGAGGATCTTGGCTTTGACGAAATGAAAAAGCATGTCGTGCGTCCACTCGAAGGCGTCAAGATTGCGGGGTATGTCGGCTGCCAGACCAACCGCCCGTTTGGGGTGGATGGCGAGTCATTCGAAAACCCGCTGTACCTCGACAAGATGGTCGAAATGGTGGGCGCAGAACCGATCCCCGATTACGAGCAGAAAGTGACCTGCTGCGGCGGTGCACTGGCATTCTCGGAGCCGGAAAAGGCCCAGGCGCAGATCAAGGACATCGTTGAATCGGCCTATGACCACGGCGCCGAAATGATCGTCACCCCGTGCCCGTTATGCCAGGCCAACGTTGAGATTTATCAGGGACAGGTCAACAAACGCTACGGCACCAAGTTCGACATTCCTGTGATGTATTACAGCCAACTCATGGTCGTCGCCTACGGTGGTGATGCCAAAGCGGCGGGCCTCAATGGCCAGGTCATCAAGGCACGTCGACTCGAAGAAATTGCGGCAAAACCAGTCAAGCGCTAAGCTTTTCAGTCGTAAAAATAGTACAGGGGCCGAGTGCCCCTGTTTTTTTTGCCGCTGAATGGCGAAGATGACATCCAACTCGCTGCCGACATTATTTCTTGCGTTGACGTCTCAATAATTCGGCTTTGCGTTCTGAGCCCCAGCGGTATTCCGACAGGTTTCCATTTGAGCGAATAACACGGTGGCATGGAATTGCCACGGCTATGGCGTTGCAGGCGCAGGCATGGGCCACAGCACGAAATGCCTTAGGCTGACCGATTCGTTCGGCGACCTCGGAGTAGCTGGCAGTTTGCCCTGCTGGAATGGTTTGCATGGCCTGCCAGACGCGTCGTTGAAACACCGTCCCACGGATGTCTAGCGGAAGCGATAGGATGCCTTGCGGTTGATCAAGATAGCGTATGACCTGGGCGACCCAGCGCTTGAACTCGGCGTCGGCTTCTTCAAAACTCGCCTGATGAAATCGTTCGTGGATTTGCTCGGACAGGGTCTGCGCCACATCACCAAACTCGATGGCGCACACGCCTTGACGGGTGGCAGCGACGATGACCCAGCCTAATGCGCATGGCTCAATCTCATAGCGAATATATTTGCCCTTGCCGCCCTCGCGAAAACGCTTGGGCTGCATGCCAAGCAGGGCGTGGGCACTGTCGTAAAATCGTCCGGATGAATTGAATCCTGCGCCATAAATGGCATCGGTTATTGACGGCGCGGACTGCAATGATGCGGCTATCCGTTTTGCCTGCACGGCTTGCTGGTATGCCTTGGGCGTCAGGCCGGTCACATTCTTGAAAATTCGGTGAAAATGATACCGACTGAGTTGGGCCTGCTGCGCAAGTTGTTCAAGCGAAAGCGCCGAGGTGCTATTTTCTATAGCCTGACAGGCTTGAAGCACCAGGGCGTTTCTGTCTTGCTGCTGTGACTGCATATCGGGTTTGCAGCGTTTACATGCACGGTAACCTGCCGCAACAGCCAAATCAGCCGTGTCGAAAAACGCCACATTCTGTCGCTTGGCGGATCGTGACGGGCAGGAAGGTCGGCAGTAGATGCCGGTGGTTTTAACCGCATAAACAAATTGACCATCCACTTGGGGGTCGCGGCAAGCCACGGCTTGCCAGCGTGCCTCGGCAAGCGGCATCTGACTAGCTTGTGTGGCTTGAGACTGCTCGGCAGGGTTTTTGAGAGGCATAACAGTTTCGCTCTGGTGCATTGGCCCACAGTGTTTCCCAGGTTGTTCAAGTGCGCAATCCAAAACTTGCGCTCAAATTTCGAATCCGGAAAAGCTGCTGGCTGCGAGCAGCCGTTTTGGTCCCGAGTCACTTGAATCGGCGGAACTTGCTTGCTTGATCACGTGGCACGGGCTAGAGTAAGATCATGCGTCGTCTTCGCGTCTTCCTCTTTATGGTGCTGTCCATTGCGCTACCCTTGCAGGGCTACGCGCATTTTGCTGCGCCCAAACCACCCTGCCCGATGGAGCAGATGGGGGTAATGGATAGGGCAGATACGGATGCAATGCACGATTGCTGCAATGATGCGGAAACCGCTGCCAAGACAGGTAAACCGTGTAAATCTGCGCAACCCTGTCAGTCTGCAGTTCAGTTTTTGCCCTTCTCTGGACTGGACATTTTGTCCCAGGATCTGGCCACTTCCGTTCGCTTTCCGCACCTCGCGGACGTCCTCTTCTCCTTCGACCCAGCCGCTACCTGGCGGCCCCCAGCCCAACTCTGATACTCGTGTCGAGTGCTGTGTTGCGTCTGTTTTTCAGACTGCAGTGCGGTGATCTGGCGCTTTCGAACCTCCAAGGCTCGATTGCCGCCTTCGCGTAAGGAGTTGGAACATGGCTATTCCCAAATTGGCCGACCGTTTGAGTCGGCTCCCACTATGCTGCACAGCTGCTCTGGCAGTGCTTGTCGGCCCGGCTTTTGCCGAACCGCTTTCATTCGATGTCGCATTGGCAATCGCCCTGAGCGAAACACCGGCATTGCGCGCCGAAGCCGCGCAAATCAATGCGGCGCGCCAAGCGGTCATCCCCGCAGGGGAGCTGCCCGATCCCAGGCTGGCTTTTGGACTGAATAACGTCCCCATCGAAGGCGCTAACCGGTTGAGTCTGGATAGCGAACCGATGACCATGCAAACCATCGGCGTCATGCAGACATTCCCCAACATGGCCAAGCGCGGTGCGCGTGTGGATGCGGCACGGGGCCGACTTGCCATGACCGAAGCGCAGACCCGCATTACCCGGCTCGCCGTTCTGCGCGAAACCGCCGTGGCCTGGATTGCGCGCGATGCCGTGGAACGCCAGCTTGCCCGTATCGACGCGTTGGAGGCCGAGAATCGTCTGTTTGACGCAGCCGTGCGTGCCCGTATTGCTGGCGGCAAGGGCAGCGCGCTGGAGGCGGTAGCGCCGCGTCAGGAAAGCGCAATGATCGACTCGCGCCGGGATGACCTCACCGCACGTCGTCAGCAAGCTATCGCAGCACTCAAGCGTTGGGTGGGCCCGCGCGCAGCTGCGCCCCTCACAGGAACCTCGCCGGACTGGCCAATGACCCGCGGCGCGCTCGAACACGCGCTGCACGGGCATCCGGAATTGGCGATCTTCGACCCCAGGGGGCGCGTGCTGGATGCGGAAGTAGCCGAAGCCAGAGCCGACAAAAATCTGGACTGGGCACTTGAGCTCGCCTACCAAAAGCGCGGCGCACAATTTGGTGACATGGCCACAGTGCAAGTGAGCTTTGATCTACCCCTGTTTGCGGTGAACCGGCAGGACCCAAAAATTGCAGCCAAGCTTGCCGAACGTGAAGGCCTCAATGCCGAACGTGAAGCGGTGCTGCGTGAACATGCGGCGATGCTGGAATCGGATTTCGCCGAATACCAGCGTCTCTTCAGCGCCGTTAAACGCCAGCGCGATGTGCTGTTGCCGCTGGCCGGCGAAAAGGTTGACCTGGCCATGGCCAGTTGGCGCGGCGGCAAAGGCGAACTGGTCGACCTGGTGATGGCGCGGCGTGAACGCATCGACGCCGAACTCAGGGCCATCGCGCTCGAAGGTGAACGCCAGCAGATGGCTGCGCGGCTTCATTACGCTTATAGCGAACCGACTTTGTCTGGAGAAAGATAATGAATCGCCCGATGATTAAGAAAACGATTCTTGGCGTGTTTGTCGTGGTTGCATTGCTTGCCGTTGGCGTAGCAGCGGGCCTGTGGTGGGAAAGAAACCACGTTCCGGGTGGCGGGATGGAAATGCCTGCCAATTCAGCTTCAGGTGGACCCGCTTCAGGCGGGCCGGCCGTGATGTATTGGTACGACCCCATGTTCCCAACCCAAAAGTTCGACAAACCGGGCAAGTCTCCTTTCATGGACATGGAGCTGGTGCCGAAATACGCCGATGGCGGCGGCGACGCTTCAACGATCAAAATCGACCCCAGCGTGACGCAGAATCTCGGCGTCCGCCTGGCCACCGTGACACGTACCACCGTAAACACATCCGTTGAGGCAACCGGTATTGTTGCTTTCAACGAGCGCGATATCGCGATCGTGCAGGCGCGCACGGGAGGATTCGTCGAACGCGTCGCCAGTCTGGCGCCAAGCGATGTCATTAAATCGGGGGCCTTTATTGCCGAACTGCTGGTGCCGGAATGGGCTGCCGTGCAGCACGAGTATCTGGCACTCAAGGCGCTGGATAACGCCTCGCTGGAAGGCGCAGCGCGCGAACGCATGCGGCTCTCAGGGATGCCGGAGAGCCTGATTCGCGCCGTGGCCAGCAGCGGAAAAATCAGAAACCGCATCTCGATTACGGCTCCGCGTGGCGGCGTGATCCAGACGCTCGACGTGCGGCCGGGGATGACGCTGATGGCCGGCCAGACGCTGGCGCGCATCAATGGAATCAGCACCGTATGGCTCGATGTCGCGGTCCCGGAAGCGCAGGCGGGCTCGGTTCGGGTGGGGCAGACGGTCGAAGCTGCTTTTGCCGCTTTTCCAGGCAAGCCGGTGCAGGGCCGGGTGACGGCATTACTGCCCACGCTCAACGGTGAAGCACGTGCCCTGCGGGTTCGGGTCGAACTGCCCAACAAGGATGGACGCTTGCGCCCAGGATTGACGGCCCAGGTGAGCGTGCAGGGGGGCGCGGGCGAATCGGCATTGCGTGTGCCGACCGAAGCGGTCATACGCACCGGCCGTCGAGCGATCGTCATCGTGGCCGAGGCAGAAGGGCGCTATCGCCCGGTCGAAGTTGTTCTCGGTGTCGAGTCCGGCAATGACACGGTCATTCTGTCCGGCCTCGACGAGGGCCAAACGATTGTTGCCAGCGGCCAGTTCCTGATTGATTCCGAAGCCAGTCTGCAAGGGATTACTGCACGCGCGGCTGGAGTGGACTCTGCAATGCCTGCGCCGCTTGCGCTGCACGAGGCCGACGCTGTCATCGACGAGATTACCGAGTCGGCGGTAACGCTCACGCATGGACCATTCAAGACGCTGGCCATGCCCGGCATGACGATGGAGTTTTCACTCGCCAACCCCAACCTCGCCAAGAACCTGAAAAAAGGCGACCGGGTGCGCGCCGGCGTGCGTGAAAGCGACGACGGTCTGGTGGTTGAAAAACTCGTCAAGAGTGGAGGCGCCAAATGATTGCGGGTCTGATTCGCTGGTCGGTCGCCAATCGATTTCTGGTGCTTTTGGCTACGCTATTCACCGTAGCGTGGGGGGTGTGGGCTGTAAAAACCACCCCCATTGATGCGTTGCCCGATCTGTCCGATGTGCAGGTCATCATTCGCACGCCTTTTGCAGGGCAGGCGCCACAGATCGTTGAAAACCAGGTGACCTATCCGCTCGCCACCACCATGCTGTCGGTTCCGGGCGCGAAAACCGTGCGCGGGTATTCGTTCTTCGGTGACAGCTTTGTCTATGTCATTTTTGAAGATGGAACAGACCTCTACTGGGCGCGCTCGCGGGTGCTGGAATACCTCAGCCAGGTACAGGCCCGGTTGCCGCCATCGGCCAAGCCGGCACTGGGCCCCGACGCCACCGGGGTGGGCTGGATTTATCAGTACGCGCTGGTTGACCGCACCGGCCAGCATGATCTGGCACAGTTGCGCGCGATTCAGGACTGGTTTCTCAAGTTCGAGCTGAAAACCCTGCAGAACGTTGCCGAAGTCGCCACGCTGGGCGGCATGGTCAAGCAGTACCAAGTGGTGCTCGATCCGGTGAAGCTTGCCAGTTATGGCATCACGCATGAAGAGGTGATCAAGGCGATCCGCTCGGCTAACCAGGAAACGGGCGGTGCCGTGCTTGAACTCGCCGAAACCGAATTCATGGTGCGCGCCAGCGGCTATCTGAGCAAGGTATCCGACTTTCGCGAGATTCCGTTGCGACTGGTCGGGACCACGCCAGTGAGCCTGGGCGACGTGGCGCGTATTCAACTCGGGCCCGAGATGCGTCGCGGCATTGCCGAGCTCGACGGCCAGGGCGAAGTGGTTGGCGGTGTGGTGGTGCTACGCTCAGGCAAGAACGCGCGCGCAACGATTGAAGCCGTCAAAGCCAAGCTCGAAACGCTCAAGGCCAGTTTGCCTCCCGGCGTTGAGATTGTGACGACCTACGATCGCAGCAAGTTGATCGATCGTGCGATAGACAACCTGACCAGCAAGCTGATCGAGGAATTCATCGTGGTGGCGCTGGTGTGTGCGCTGTTTTTGTGGCATCTGCGTTCATCCCTGGTGGCGATTGTTTCGCTACCGCTGGGCGTGTTGATCGCGTTCATCATCATGCGTCATCAAGGGATCAATGCCAACATCATGTCGCTGGGCGGTATCGCCATCGCCATCGGCGCCATGGTCGATGCTGCGGTGGTGATGATCGAAAACGCCCATAAAAAGATCGAGGTCTGGAACCACGCGCACCCCGGAGAAACACTGGAAGGCGAGACACGCTGGGAAGTGATTACCGATGCGGCATGCGAAGTGGGTCCGGCACTGTTTTTCTCGTTGCTGATCATTACGCTGTCTTTTATTCCGGTGTTTACGCTGGAAGCGCAGGAAGGGCGATTGTTCGGCCCCCTGGCGTTTACCAAAACCTACGCAATGGCGGCGGCTGCCGGGTTGTCGGTCACGCTGATTCCGGTGCTGATGGGCTACTGGATCCGAGGCAGGATTCCTGACGAAACCAAGAATCCGCTTAACCGCGTGTTGATCCGAATCTATCAACCCTTGCTCGACGCCGTGCTCAGGCACCCCAAGGTGACGCTGGTTGCGGCTGCGTTGATTTTTCTGACGGCGTTGTGGCCCGTCACGCGGCTAGGCGGTGAATTTTTGCCGCCACTCGACGAAGGCGATCTGCTTTACATGCCGTCTGCCTTGCCCGGTTTGTCGGCGCAAAAAGCCTCGGAGTTATTACAACAAACCAACCGCATGATTCGTACCGTGCCCGAAGTCGCACGCGTGTTCGGCAAAGCCGGGCGCGCCGAGACGGCCACCGATCCCGCTCCGCTTGAAATGTTTGAGACCACTGTTCAGTTCAAGCCGCGTGAGGAATGGCGAGCGGGCATGACAGCCGACAAACTGGTCGATGAACTCGATCGTGCGGTGCAGGTGCCGGGGCTCACCAACATCTGGATTCCCCCCATCCGCAACCGTATCGACATGCTGGCCACCGGCATCAAGAGCCCGGTTGGGGTCAAAATCGCCGGCACCAATCTGGCTGATATCGACCGTATCGCGCTGGAGGTCGAACGTATCGCCAAGACGGTGCCCGGCGTGACCTCAGCATTGGCCGAACGGCTGACGGGCGGGCGCTATATCGACGTCGACATCGACAGGGCGGCCGCCGCGCGCTATGGCATGAATATCAGCGATGTGCAATCCGTGGTGTCCAATCTGATTGGCGGCGAAAACGTGGGTGAAACAATCGAGGGTCTGGCGCGTTATCCGATCAGCGTGCGCTATCCACGTGAACTGCGCGATACGCCCGCCAAGTTGGCAGCGTTGCCCATTCTTACGCCCAATGGTAGCCAGATCACGCTGGGCACGGTGGCGCGCGTCAAGGTCACGGATGGCCCACCGATGCTGAAAAGCGAGAATGCCCGCCCAACGGGGTGGGTCTATGTTGACGTACGCGGTCGCGACCTGGCATCGACCGTGGCCGATCTGCAAGCTGCGGTAAACAGCAAGGTCAAACTCGAGCCCGGCATGAGTCTGGCGTATTCCGGCCAGTTCGAGTTTATGGAGCGCGCCAACAAGCGCCTCAAACTCGTCGTGCCCGCCACACTGATGATCATTTTAGTGCTCCTGTATTTAACCTTCAGCCGCTTCGACGAGGCTTTTCTCATCATGGCCACGCTGCCTTTCGCCCTCACCGGCGGCGTGTGGTTTCTCTACGCCATGGATTATCAGTTGTCAGTTGCCACCGGCGTCGGCTTCATAGCGCTGGCGGGCGTATCGGCCGAGTTTGGCGTCATCATGATGCTGTATCTGAAAAACGCCTGGGAGGCGCAGCTAGCAGCGGGCAAAAACAAAGAAGCTGATCTGGTTGACGCCATACGCGAAGGCGCCGTGCAACGCGTGCGCCCCAAGGCGATGACCGTCGCGGTCATCGTCGCCGGCCTGTTGCCGATTCTGCTAGGCAGCGGCACCGGCAGCGAAGTGATGAGCCGTATCGCCGCCCCCATGGTAGGCGGCATGCTCAGTGCGCCGCTGCTGTCATTGTTTGTTGTGCCGGCAGCTTATCTCCTGATGCGTCGTCGCAAACACCCCGCGCTCACCCCCGCTGTGGGCGCGCAGAGTGAAGCGGCTTAAGGCATCCACTCCATCTGTCGCCCGGTCAAGGTTCCCCGCAGGGGGAGCTTGGCGGTATCCTTGCGTTTTGCCTTAACCAACATCCAACATCCAACATGAAAAAACCTGCCAACCTCACCGAACTGATTGATCTCGTCCATGAAGCCGTCTACGAAGTCGACGAACTGCGCGCCTGCCTGGAACACGACGACGAAGAAGCTTCGCTCTATACGCCGTTTCTAGATTCTCTCGATACCATGCTGCGCGAACTGCACGAATCGATGACGTCAGGAAAATACGAAGGCGTGGGAAAGGGCGAGGATCTGGATTTCTTGCCCTTGTTCAGAAAACATGAACGCAATATTCCGTTCCGCGAGCTGCTGCGCACGATCAATGCGACGCACCGGGAAGGGTATGAAGTTTGACAGGTCGAGAAATGGTATTTGAGCTAACTTGTTTTCTCTTAAACTGGGCTATCGGATCGAAGTCGCAGGCTGTGTGATCAGTTTTACCGGGGACATGAGCGGTCGCTTGCGCCAGATGCCGCGTCTGGCCCGCGGCTCGGATATTCTGGTGGCGCACAACGCGATACCGGAAGACGCCACCGGCGCCGCGGCAAATCTGCACATGAAGCCGAGCTACATCGGCGAGATGGCCGCCACGGCCGGCGTGAAGCCGCTGGTGTTGTCGCACCTGATGCGCAGAACGATCGACCGCAGGGATGAAACGCTTCAGATCATCCGCAAGCAGTACACCGGCCCCGTGAGCTTCCCAAATGATCTTGACGTGATACGACCCTGATACTTAACAGGCGTGTTGGACCGGTCGTTTCTCAACTTGGTTGTTTTTAACCAAATGTCGACTACCGTGGTCTACGGGTTACAGAACCGACTTTGTTGACCTGGGGGTGACTCGATATGGCTGACATCATTCATCGAATTGGGATTGCCGGATCTGCCGGTGACGTTTACAACGCGCTTGTTACGAACGAAGGGCTATCCACATGGTGGACAACAGATACTTCGGGTGCGGGCGGGGTCGGGGCCATCATCAAGTTCAGGTTTGGCGGCGGTGGCCCGGACTTCAAAGTGGTGGAACAGAACCTGATTCACTTGTGCGGTGGGTGCATTCGGGTGAAATGCCGGAAGCTTGGATGGGCACGGAAGTCTCGTTTGAATTAACAAACGGGGCGGGTCAAACCTATGTTTTGTTCAAGCATTCAGACTGGAAAGCGCCATCAGACTTCATGGGGCACGGCAGTACCAAATGGGCTGTGTTCCTGTTGAGCCTGAAAGAGGCGGTTTAAACGGGAATAGGCAAACCCTTCCCTGATGATGTGCCTGTCGATCACGATTAATAGTTGACTTGAGTTCATGCCGTCTGGGTAGGCGATCTAAATGGTCCTGTTGCCTGCTCGACTGGTGACGTTCGGCATCATGCGGAAATCAACGAATAAGCATGTTAGGTCTAATATAAAAGAAAGGGGGGTGAGCCAAGTTAGGTAGGCCCCCCATATTTTATGGCGTTGTGGCATTGCCTTTTATGCTGCGCTTCCCGGAGATCAACCATGGAAAATACCGAGCAGGAGAAGGCCACAATGGCCCAGCAATACGACAAACTGGCCAGCAAATTCAAGGAACGCTACCTGGCAGGCAAAGAGCGAGGGCGAGAGGCCATGGCGGTGGCTCTGGAAAAATCCCACGAGCAGATGGCCGCACTGGGGGAATTTAGCGCGGAGCACGGGGCCGAACTGAAAAAATACATGGCCCGAGATATGGACCAGACCATGGCCGATGCTCAAAACCTGGGCGAGGAAGCCAAAGAGCGCTTGAACCCAGGTCGCCTGGGGGCGGGCGCGTTGGCTTCACTGGCCGCTGTGCTGGAGTCGACCGGCAATGCGTTGCAGTCCCTGAGTGAGAAAACCAGGGAAAAGCTGACCTACAAAACTGGCGAGATCACCTCTGCAGGCACGTTGACCTGTCAGGCATGCGGAGAGGCGATGCGTCTCAAGGAAACCGGGTATATCCCGCCTTGCCCAAAATGCAGCGCTACGCTGTTTAACAAGGGCTATTGATGGCCGGGATTTTGATAAATCCTGTTTGCCGATGCGCATCAATCCATTTCGGATTTCAAAATTGAGTTGCCAAACGCTCAGGCGATATTCGCGCACACAGTCTTCGTGAAGCAGCCTTCGCCGTTTATTCGTCGCGCAGCGCTTCGACCGGATTAAGCCGGGCAGCGCGCATGGCAGGGACAACGCCAGCCGCCAGCCCGATCAGCATTGATACGACCAACGCACCTAAAGCGTAATCCCACGGGGTGTTGACGGGCAAGCCGCTCACGGTGATTTTCAGCAGCCAGGCGATGCCGGCGCCAACGACCAGTCCACCGAGTCCGCCCAAGGTGGACAACACAGTCGACTCCATCAAAAACAAGGTGCGTATCTGAGCCCGTGTGGTGCCCAGCGCGGTGAGCAAGCCAATCTCGGCGACGCGCTCCGCCACGGTGATTTGCATCAGGGTGACCATGCCGACCGCACCGACCAGCAGCGAAATTCCCCCAAGCGCGGCGACGGCAAAGGTCAGCACATCGAGCACGGTGGTGAGCGTGTCCAGCATCTGTTGCTGTGGCGTGAGGGTGAAGTCCTCGCGGCCATGGCGCGCAATCAAAATGCGTTTGGCGTCTTCGATTACAGCCGGTAACGGCGAGCCTGGACGGTAGGCGAGGTGGATTTCCATCACGCCTTCGCGGTTGAAGACTTCAAGTGCGCGCGTGGTGGGAATGTAGACGGTGTCGTCGAGATCGAACCCCAGAACCTGGCCCTTGGGTGCCATGACGCCGATGATCCGGAATCGCGAGGTGCCGACCTGCAGGGTGGCGCCGAGCGGGTTGGAGGTGCCGAACAGTTCGGTGCGCACTTTTGCTCCCAGCACAGCAAGGGCGCGCGGGTTGCGCGGATCGTCTGCGGGCAGGAATTGTCCGGTTGCGACGTGCATGTTGAAGGCGCGAGAAAAATCGGGGCCTTCGCCATATACGGTCACGCGCCGGCTGCGGCCTTGGGCACGGACTTCCGCATTGCCCATGACGCCGGCATTGGTGTATTGCGCATAGCGTGACGTTTTCAAGGCCAGCGCATCGTCAACCGTGAGCAACCGCGCGCTGCCTATGGAGCCGACCGAGGCACCCCGCGCGGTGGTTTTTCCCGGTGTGGCGGTGATGATGTTGGTGCCAAACTGGGTGAATTCGGACAACACAAAACGGTGAATTCCATCGCCGATCGATGTGAGCAGAATCACCGCGGCGATTCCCACCGCGACACCGAGGGCAGACAGGAAGGTGCGTAGCCGGTGTGCGGTCAGGGCGTGCAGGGCAAATCGGAGCGTGTCAGTAAAGTTCATTTGCCACTCAGTGCATTCACCGGGTCCATCCTGGCTGCACGCGCGGCAGGCAGCAGGCTGGCGAGGATGCCGGTGATGAGCGCGATGGCGACGCCCGCAACGCTGGCCCACACCGGAGGCCAGGCAGGGAGCTGCGGATAGGCGAGTCGAATCAGCAGCGCACCCAGGTGCCCCAGGCCGAAGCCGATGGCGCCACCAGCCAGCGACAGCCACACGGCTTCGGCAAAAAACAGGTGGCGGATATCGGCTGAGGGTGCGCCGATGGCTTTCAGCAGACCAATTTCCGCGGTGCGCTGCGCCACCGCCACCAGCATCACGTTCATCACCAGAATGCCGGCTACCGCCAGGCTGATTGCAGCAATGCCGGCCACGCCCAGCGTCAGTGCGCGCAGGATGCGGTCGAAGGTTGCCAGAATGGCATCCTGGGTGATGACGGTGACGTCGTCCTCGCCGTCATGGCGCAGTTTGAGGGTGTGCTGGATTGCGGCCTTGGCCGGCTCGATAGCGTTACGGCTGCGCGCCTCGACCAGGATGCGAAACAGGGTGGAGGTGTTGAACAGCTCTTGCGCGTAGTCGATCGGGATGATGGCGATTTCATCGTTATTGAAGCCCATCGATTCACCTTGAGAGGCGAGCACGCCTGACACCATGAAGCGGCTGTCTCCCAGCCGGATGCGCTGACCGATCACGTTGCCGTCGGGAAAAAATTCATGCGCCAGTTCGCTGCCCAACACGATCTGCGCACTGCGTTCCGAGCCGTGTGCGAGAAAGCTGCCTTTCGATAATTTCATGTGCCGGATCGGCAACAATTCAGCCGTGCTGCCGAGCACGGTGACTTCGCGCAGCTTGCCGCCGGCGTTGAGCTCAGCCACGCCGACGTTGAGCGGGGCCAGCCGTTTGACCTGCGGCAGTTGACTCACAAAGCGGGCGTCTTCCAGCGTCAGGTCGCGCGGCGTTTGGCCCAGCGCTGCACTGACAATTCCGCCCGAGGTTTCGGAGCGGCCGGGCAGAACAATAATCAGGTTGGTGCCAAGTGAGGAAAACTGCCCCACCACATAGTTGCGTGCGCCGTCCCCCAGCGCGGTGAGCACCACCACAGCCGCCACCCCCAGTGCCATCGCCAGTACGATGAGCAGGGAGCGGGTGCGGTAGCTCACCACCGTCATGAACGAGAGGCTCAGGGTGTCACGCAGGTTCATTTCTCGTCGCCGACGATCTCGCCGTCGCGCATGGAAATATGTCGGTGTGCGCGCGCACCCAGTTCGCGGTCATGGGTGACGACGATCAGCGTGGTGCCTGCATGGTGGAGTGCTTCGAGCAGCGCCACGACTTCGGCACCGGTGCGGTGGTCAAGGTTGCCGGTGGGCTCGTCTGCCAGAAGTGCAGTGGGCTTGAGGATGGTGGCGCGTGCGATCGCCACACGCTGGCGCTGGCCGCCGGAAAGCTCGGCAGGGCGGTGGTGGGCGCGGTCGCGAAGCTCAAACGCGTCTAGCGTGGCTTCAACACGTGTCTTGCGATCAGCCGGTGCAACGCCTTCCAGAATCAGCGGAAGTTCGATGTTCTCGGCTGCAGTCAGCCGCGGAATCAGATGAAACGACTGAAACACGAAGCCGATTTTCTCGCGTCGCACGCGCGCCTGCTCGGTTTCGGACAGGGCGGTGACATTGGTGCCATCCAGCTCGTAGCTGCCGCTGTTGGGACGGTCGAGCAATCCAACGACATTCAGCAGGGTCGACTTGCCGGAACCGGAGGGGCCCATGATGGAGACATATTCGCCCGATGCGATTTCAAGGTTGATGTCGTTGAGCGCGCGCACTTCCTGATCACCCATGTGGAAGACCCGGCTGATCTCAGTGAGGCGGATCATTTCGCGGCTTTCATGCCCTTCGGGGTATTGGGCTGGACCTTGACGCCCGCTTTCACGCTCTCCTGATCAAAGGACAGCAACACCCGGTCACCCGCTTTCAGTCCGCTCACCACTTCGGTGAACACCCAGTTGGCGAGTCCGGTTTTCAGGCTGCGAGATTCCAGCGTGTTGTCGGCGCCCAGCACCAGCACGGTGCCGTCTTGCTGGATCGCCTGGGTGGGTACGCGCAACACATCGTCACGCTTCTCGATGATGGCTTCGACATCGGCGCTGTAGCCCACCAGCAAAACCTGTTTCGGCGGCGTGTCGAAATCGGCTTCGACATCAACAGTGCGCGCCTGTTTTTCGACTTCGGTCACATAGGGGGCAATCCGTCGAACCTTGCCGGAGAAGGTTTGGCCGGAGATGGCATCGAGCGTGATGCGTGCGGTTTGTCCCGGCTTGATCTTGGGCGCATCCACCTCGTCCATCGGCGCGCTCACATAAAGGCAGGTGTCGTCGATCAAATCGACCGCGGGCGGGGTGGCAATGCCGGGCGGAGAGGGCGTGGTGTATTCACCAATTTC